>JANWXG010000063.1 GCA_025057335.1 bacterium
ACGCTGTCAGGAGGTATGGGCGGGAACTGGTAGTCGCGCAGCTGGTCCCAGCTCTGGAGCGGCGCCTCTTTCACTTCCCCTGCCGTGTAGCCCTTGCGCCGTAGCCACCGACTGCCCCACTCGTCGACGTACTCTTCGATATCGCCTGCCAGCTGCGGCTCTGGGGGAACCGAGAAAGACCGCGCTCCGAAATCGTCGGGGCGGGCGTTGAGGAAGTCGGCTAGCTTCTGTCCATGACGCCAGAACGCCCCCGGGAACACCGCGTGCTGAAACGGCACGCGGTCTGGTCCGCGAAACCCGATGGCAGCAAGCACTCGCTCTCGTGAGGTCATCCTGTCCTCCTGCCTGTTATCCCCGTCCGCACTACCGCCGCGAAGCGCCCTTTGGAGTGTCGCCTAATGGAGGCACATAGTCTGCAAATACCTGTCGCACCACCTCCATCGTCCGCATCGCCAGAGTGGCTCCCGGCTCCGCTGTCAACCGCTGGCAGAAGAGCTCCGCCAGCGTCGTGTAGTACCACCTCTGGGCGGGCAGGGGCGCCTTAAACCGCTCCCAGATCTCCGTTCCATACACTCGTATGCCCTCGCGCATCATTTGCAGGTTGTCCAGCTTGTCCGCACAGGCGACCAGCAGCACTTCCCTGTCCTCCACCTGCCTCAGGCGCTCAACCGTGTGCCGCTTGCGCTCCTCCCAAGGCTGAGAACGGTCAGTTTCGGTGACCTGTTGTACCAGCCATGCCACTCGCTCGCCAAAGCGCTGACGCAGCTCTTCTACCGTCGTGACGGTATCTTCCAGCGTATCGTGCAAGAAGCCTGCTACGGCTACCTCTTCAGAGCAACCGTGTTGCAGCAGGATGTAGCCCACGTTCAGCGGGTGCAGGATGTAGGGGATGTTCGTGCCCTTGCGCACCTGCTCGCGATGTCGCTCCAGAGCAAACTCTATGGCGTCTGTAAGTACTGATGTGGCTTGCCCCCCCACGTTGCCCTACCTCCTTCCGAAACGGTAACCTGCGATGCTGGGGTCGTTCGTGAGTATCACAAAGTCCGCATCGCAAGCGAGGTTCTGTGGCGCCCCAATCTCCAGCAGATGCATCCCCTTCCCAAGAGAAACAGGCTCGGCGCGCAGCACGTCTACTCCTTCAGGAGAGGGCGCACTCTGCACCGCCAGCGGTTTACCGTTGAGTATCACGCGCGGAGCGACCAGCTTCCCCTCCGCCACGCAACGCACGAAGAGAGTATATCTGCCCGCGACCTCCACAGGAAAGCGTGTGCGAATGGACCTGCCCGCAGAGATGCGGACGCAGGTCTCTCCCACTCCAGGGCTGCAGTATGGAAGTGCTCTCTTCTGCTGTCCGCGCAGGTCGGTGAACCCCTCGCACTGGAAGAGCAGCTCCTTCGGCTGCTCTGTGAAGGGGAGCACAACTATCTCACGCGCAGGGATTTGCACGCGCAGTGTGCCCGTCGGCGGGCTCTGCACCTGCGGATAAGCGCTGAACATTTCGCGAGCAAGACGCAGCTCACGCACTACAGGCTGGTCAGTGCTGTTGTAAAGCAATAGTCTGTCAGTGAGCAGCGCAGTGAACACGCCGTCGGCGACATCATCTACTAGCGGGGCGTTGCGCAGGGCGGGAGAGAGGTCGGAAAGGCGGTAGACCAGTCGGCGCAGCACCTCGATGTAAGCGGAGATGCCGTCCTGCGCCCGACGCACCGGCACGAACACACACCAGCCTTTGCCCAGCCTCTGCGACCAGCGGTTAGCCAGCACCTGCGGATCTATCTGGTATACGTATCTCCCTCGCGGCGCACCCTCCAGCGGCGGCTCCGCACTGCCCAGCGCTGCAACCTGTAACTCCGCAAGGCGTACTCCCGAAAGAGACTTCGCCTCTCCCGCCGACGCGGGGCGAATAGTCAGAGGCATCACACCATCTGTCTTCACCCACTCCGCCGGCAGCACGAACTTGTAAACCGTCTCGCCCGGGCTATCCAGATAGCCGAGCAGGAGCTGTCCGAGCCGCACTTCGTAGCGTACTCGCGCCTCGTCACGCGGCAGGAAAGCGCGTAGCGTAAGGCTATACGCCTGCGACGCTTTGAGCAGCAGGTCCACTTGCGCGCTGGTTCCCGTCCACCGCCAGACCCGCTCGCCCTCCTTTTCTGGCGAGGACCAGGTACCCTGCAGGAACTCCGCTGCAGCAGGGTCGCCCATCCGCAGAGTATATCCCCCCGCAGGCACTTCTCCCCGGAAGGTCGGCTTGAGAGGTTGCAGTCTACCAGCGTAGCCGAACAGCGTGCGCCAGGCAGTGCCGTCCCCTTCCACGCTGGCTACCTTGCCGAAGTCATAGGCGACTACCACTCCACCCGCCTGCACCCATGCTACAATCTTCTCCAGCACGTCCTGCTCGACCACCGTGCCTTCCCAAAATACCAACACGCGGTATCTCTCTAGCGCGCCATCACGAATCATACGCTCATCCACGATGTCGAAGGCGAACAGGTCGCGCGCCCGTGCACAACCTTCACGCATCGTCGGTGCCTCGCCGACGTCCGCCAGCTGCACGGCAGTGGTCGGGAAGAACATCGCCACGTCCACCACAGGGCGACCTGTTGTGAGCAGGCGAAGATGTCGCTCGTACACTGCTGCGTTAGCGACAGCATTGCCAGCCTGGTCGAACACCCCAGACGCCCCTTGCGCCAACGCCTGGAAGAACACCTCCCCTTGCCGCTGTGCCGGCAGCTGACCCAACGTTTCCACCCACAGGGGCACTTCGTAGAAGCGACAGGCGGAAGCAACACGTGCTAGCAGGAAGCTTTCGCTTTCAGCCAGAGGCAGGTAGCCGGCGTGTGCAGAACGCACGACCACCCCATACCGCGAAGCGGTCTTCACCAGAGCAGAGAGATCCGTTCCATAGCGTACGTCCTCGCAGGAGGAGCCAACAGGGAGCAGACGCAGCGTGCGCGGGAAATAGCGTTGCGATAAGCGACACACGACATCGGTGAAATAGGTCACGCCGTTTTGATACCAGCGTACAAAGTCCAGCCACCACCGCCTGCCTTCCGCCGGGGAGCGGGGATAGCGAATCTCCTCTCCTCGCGTAAACTGGGTGCCCCATGCCTTGTTCAGCGCAGCGAGGTCGCCGTATTTGCGTAGCATCGCCTGACGGAAGTGGGCACGCGCCTGTTCGTCGCCACACCAGAAGCCCTTGTGGTTGTGCGCCTTTCCGAAGCGACGCTCCCAGTCCTCTCGCAGCTCGCGGGATGCCGTGTGCGCTCCAGAGAACAGCCCTGCCTCGCCGTAGTCGCCATGTATCCCTAGCACCAACGCATCGACACGGGGCTTGGTGCCGCCGAACTGCTTCGCTAATGCCGCCCACTGTCGGTCTAGCCAGCCAGCAAAACGCGGCTCCCAGGGGGAGATGGCGGGAATTTCCTCATCATGCTCCACGCAACGGGTGAGCGCAGGCTTTTCTCGATCGATGTACCACTTGGGGAGAAAGGCGTGGCGGGGAAACAGGGCGAACAGGAATCCCTCGCTCTTAGCGCGTTCATGAGCCTCCTCCGCCGTCGTCCAGTCCCACTGTCCGGGAAAGACCTCGTTGCTGGCGAGTGGGTCAGTATCGTGTTGCCACAGCGAGAAGCCTAGCAAACGTAGCGTCGTGAACCACTCCGGCTGTGCGCCCCCGAAGCCAAACACGAGACGCGCCCCAGGCACGGGGGCGGTCAGCAGCGCCTCCCTAGAAGACGGCGTGACATAAACGCGCACAAACCGCCGAACGTCTTTCTGAGGTGGACGCTGTGCCCACGCTAGCACAGTCACCACTGCGAAGCAGGCGGTCACGACAAGACACATCAGGCAGATGCGCTTCATACGACTATGGTTCGCGCCGAATGGTGGGGTTCCTGTGACCCCCTTCACACGCCAGAGGGTTGGGCGGCATTGAAACGGTTCATCGCAGCCTGTATCCCTTCAGCCAGCACCATTTCCACGGCGTCGGCTGCGCGCTGCAGCATCTGCTCGACAATCGGCTGCTCCTGCGGCGAGAAACGCGAGAGCACGTATTCCACCATTTGCCCGGGCGGCGGGCTACCGATGCCGATGCGCACACGGGGAAATTCCTGCGTCCCCACACACTGGATGAGCGACGCCAGACCGTTATGCCCACCGTCGGAACCAGAGGGACGGAGGCGCAGCTTGCCCAGAGGCAGCGCCACATCGTCCACAATCACCAGTAGGCGCGAAGGCTCCAGACGATATCGCTGCAACAGGGCGCGCGCTGCCTCGCCACTGCGGTTCATGTAGGTCATCGGCTTCGCCAGCAGCACTGGCACCCCCGAGACCCAGCCCAAACCACCGCGTGCGTGGTCACGTTGCAGGCTCAGGCGGATGCGATGACGGCTCGCGAGGATGTCTACCACCTCGAAGCCCACATTGTGCCGGGTATGTGCGTATTCCTCTCCTGGGTTGCCTAAACCCAAGACAATCCATTCCGGGAGTACAGCCGTCTCCTGCTTGCGCAGCCACCACCGCATACGCCTACGAGTTCCTCATGCGTACCATCTCTGCCTGCCGCTCGAAGATGACGCTGACCGAGTCGTCTTTGTGGATGCGGTCGATGGCTTCTGCCAGGAGGTCGGCAACGGAAAGCACTACGATTTTCTCGTTCATTTTATCTGGGGGTACGGGAATAGTGTCTGTGACCACGAGCTGGCGTATCGGCGACCGCAGGATGCGCTCTGGCGCGTCTCCCGAGAGGACGGGATGCGTACAGCAGGCGATGACATCGGTCGCGCCGCGTTCTATTAACGCCTCCGCTCCCTGCACTAGCGAGCCGCCCGTGTCCACCATGTCGTCAATCATGATGGCGGTCTTGCCCTCCACGTTGCCCACGACCTCCATCACTTCCACCTTGTTCGGTTCGGGACGACGCTTGGCAATGATAGCGAAAGGCAATCCCAGCATCTCTGCCAGTGTTTTCGCACGCGGGGTTCCCGCCACATCGGGAGAGACCACGACGCAGTTTTCGTGCACCAGTCCCGCTTTGATGAGGTACTCGCCAATCTTCGGGCCGGCGTAGAGATGGTCGACGGGCAGGTTGAAGAAGCCCTGTATCTGCTGGGCGTGGAGGTCTACCGTGAGGATGCGATTGGCTCCAGCCACCTCGAGCAGGTTCGCCACCAGTCTGGCGGTAATCGGTTCGCGAGGTTTGACCTTTTTGTCCTGCCTCGCGTATCCATAGTAAGGTATCACGCAGGTGATGCGTCGCGCCGACGCCCGTCGGAAAGCATCCAGCATAATCAATAGCTCCATTAGGTTCTCGTTAACGGGTGCACAGGTCGGCTGCACGATGAAGACGTCCAGCCCACGCGCGTTCTCCCCTACCTGCACGCGAATCTCCCCGTCCGAGAAGCGGGAGACCAATATCTGCCCGAGACGCCCCCCCAGGTGTTCGGCAATCTTCTGTGCCAGCAGGGGGTTGGCGTTGCCAGTGAAGATGCGCATACGGTCTGTGTCCTGCTTGTTCTGGTCGTGGTGATTCTCCATAGGCTATCCCCCGGATGAAGAAGATTCTTCTCGCCTGCGCTTCGCCCAGCCCTCCTTCACCACCTGCCGACATCGGGCGATGGCGAGCGAGTCGGGCGGTACGTCCTCGGTAATCGGCGAGGCAGCAGCCACATACGCCCCATCTCCTATCTGCACGGGCGCTATCAGGGTGGCATGCGAGCCGATGAAGCACCCCTTGCCGATGACCGTGCGGTGTTTACGTCTGCCGTCGTAATTGCAGGTGATGGTGCCCGCGCCGATGTTGCTGTTGGCACCCACATGCGCGTCTCCCACGTAGGTGAGATGTGCCATGCTGACGTTCTCCTCGATAATGGCGTTCTTCACCTCCACGAAGTCTCCAATCTTCGAACCGTTTCCAACTACTGTTCCCGGACGCAGATTCGCGAAGGGGCCGACGCGCACGTCGTCGCCGAGACGGCTTTCCACCACCTGCGATGCCAGCACCCGAGTGCGATTGCCAATCTGGCTGTTCTCAATGCGCGCCATCGGACCAATCTCGCACTCCTCACCAATGGTGGTGCTGCCCAGGATATAGGTGTTCGGATGCACGGTGGTGTCCTGTCCGATTTGCACGTCAGCATCAATATAGGTGTTCGACGGGTCGATAATGGTCACGCCAGACAGCATCAGCCTCTCTAGGATACGCCAGCGCAGACGCGAAGCGACGTCCGCCAGCTCCACACGGGTGTTGACCCCCAGCGTGACCTGCCAATCGCTAGCTACTACCGCTTCCACCTTTTCGCCCCTACTGGTGAATAAACCGATGACATCGGTCAGATAGTACTCGCCCTGCGCGTTCTCCGGGCGAACCTCCTGCAAGGCGTGGAACAGCGCAGGGGTATGGAAACAGTAGATGGACGTGTTGATTTCGCGCACAGCCAGCTGCTCAGGAGTGGCGTCCTTCGCCTCCACAATGCCGACCACTTTCCCGCCAGAGTCGCGCAACACTCGTCCATACATGCCCGCGTCGTGAGGCAGCACGGCGCTGAGCACGGTTGCCACTGCGCCGCTCGCGCGGTGGTGCTCTACCAGATGGCGCAGGGTGTCGCCATCGATGAGAGGGGTATCCCCGGGCAACACAAGCAGGTCGCCGTCATAGTCTTCTAGCAGCTCTCGTGCGCTCATCACGGCATGCCCCGTGCCCAGCTGCTCCTCTTGTAGGGCAAACTCACACTGCCCGTGAAACGCTTGCTGCACGCGCTCCGCCTCATGACCGACGACTACGATGGTACGGGATACTCCAGCCGATTGACAGGCATCCAGCAGATATGAAAGCAACGGCTTTCCACACAGGGGATGAAGCGGTTTGGGCAAACGGGATTTCATTCGGGTGCTTTTGCCAGCCGCCATCACGACGGCAGTCAGGGAAGGTGTGCTCACGCTGCTCCTCCACAAGGAACGCGACACCCTTCTCGGTGCGCGAGGGTATTCGACGGTATCATGTTATCACCAACTGCCCTCTCTGGTCAAGAGGATGGTTCGCGGAAGTGTCTGTAGTTGCCAAACAGCGCAGAGCATACCTCGTATGCTGCGCCAGATGTCCTTCTCGCAGGAGTACATTAGTGTTCTACCGTAGCACAGAAGGGATGATTTCCTCCACAAACAATCCCTCTTCTACCGCCTCACGTAGTAAAGCGGCGGGATAGTGCGTACGCCCAACAGGTGCTACCAGTGCTAATACTGCCTTCGCCGCGTTTTCCACTGCCAGCTGAGCGTTGTCTACCGCCGAGCGCTACCGCCCCAACTGCAGGTCCTGTTCTGCTTCCTGCAGAAAGCCACGCGCCAGGTTCAAGCGATATCCAACGTAGTCTACGCCGTTCATCCTGTCGCCTCATCCCAACGCAACATCCAACCCGCCCGCGGAGGACGCTCCCAGCCCCATACGATGTCGCGCCCGCGCTTTTTTCTGACGAGCCCCAGTCGACGAACTAGGCGCCGAAGCTGCTCCAGCCTGCGGCGCATGTAACCCGCAGGGTCATACAGCACCATCCCATCCAGCGCAATGTCCAGATACAGCGGAGACAAGGCAGATTCAAACTCGGAAAGGGTCTTTGCCAAGATGGAAACGCGCCCGCGCCAGTAGGTGGGTATGAAACTCTTCACTGTGCGGTAGCGTGCTAGCGTCCTTGCGGGGAGGTCTTCTGCTACAATCAACAGGCCCAATCGCTTTCGGGGGTTGCCTCACCGCGCGCCTGCGAGCCGAAAAGCACGACGGCGATTAAGCTGTCCCCCAGGTGCTCCCTTAGGTGTTGAACGACCTCGTTGAGGCGCGCTCTTTCCGCGTGCGCTCCCTCACTTTCCGAGTGTAACGCCTGCGCAGGGTGACTCATCTGTTGACTTCCCCCTCTTCATCGTAGCGCATCCATAGCTTCGCAGACAAGAGGAGCGTCTCTCAATAGCAGATAGGACTGCCTAGTCAACGCAGCGGTAGGCACGCCGTCTTCGCGACGGGAGCGACAGAGGCATCTTTTGGAGATGAAGGCGATAGAGGGTCGCCTACGCATGCCAGTCCAGGTTGGTTACCTGCTTGGCGTGGCGCACGATATACTCTTTGCGAGGCTCCACCTTGTCGCCCATCAGGATGCTGAATATCTCATCGGCGGCGACGGCGTCTTCCAGCTCCACGCGCACCAGCCGTCGGGTGGCGGGGTTCATCGTGGTCTCCGCCAGCTCCTCGGCGTTCATCTCGCCCAGCCCTTTGAAGCGTCCCACAGTGACGTTCTTGCGCTTGAGGCTCTTGAGAATCTCGTCGCGGTCTTTCTCCGTGCGGGCGTAGTAGCGCTCGTCCTTGCCCGCCTTGATGACGTAGAGCGGCGGCTGCGCGATATACACGTGTCCTTCCTCGATGAGTGGACGCATGTAGCGGAAGAAGAAGGTGAGCAGCAGCGTACGGATATGGTCGCCGTCCACGTCTGCGTCAGTCATGATAATGATGCGGTGGTAGCGCAGCTTGGAGAGGTCAAACTTGAAGTCGCCGTTCTCCTTCTCGTCGCCTTCGCCGTTGGAGCCGTTGCCTGGTCCCGCGATGCCCGTGCCCAGCGCGGTGATGAGGGCGCGGATCTCCTCGTTTTCCAGCGCCTTGTCCAGGCGCGCCTTCTCCACGTTCAAAATCTTCCCGCGCAGGGGCAGCACTGCTTGCGTACGGCGGTCGCGTCCCTGCTTGGCGGAACCTCCCGCCGAGTCGCCCTCCACGAGGAACAGTTCGCACAGACGCGGGTCACGCTCCGAGCAGTCTGCCAGCTTGCCCGGCAGAGAGGTGTTTTCCAGCGCGCTCTGGCGTTTCACGAGGTCGGCAGCGCGTCGAGCTGCTTCGCGCGCTCGCTGTGCCACTAGCGCCTTCTCCACGATGCGACGCGCTACGGACGGGTTCTCCTCAAAATACTGCGTGAGCGCCTCGCCCACGATGGAGTTGACCAGCCCTTCGATTTCGCTGTTGCCCAGCTTGGTTTTGGTCTGCCCCTCGAACTGCGGGTTGAGCAGCAGCACGCTGATCACCGCGGTCAGCCCCTCGCGCACGTCGTCGCCGCTGAAGTTGGGGTCTTTCTCCTTGAGCAAGCCGTTCTTGCGAGCGTAATTATTGATGACGCGCGTGAGCGCCGTCTTGAAGCCCGACACATGTGTGCCGCCTTCGGTGTTGTGGATGTTATTGGCGAAGGCGAAGATGTTCTCCTGATAGGTGTCGTTGTACTGGATGGCGATTTCCACGTAGGTGTCCTCGCGTGTGCGGGCGAAGTGGATAGGCTTGTGCAGCGGGTCTTTGTTCTCGTTGAGCCACTGCACGAACTCCGCCAGCCCATGCTTGTAGTGGAAGGTTTGCGTCGGCTCGCCATGCAGCAGGTCAGTGAAGGTGAGCGTGACGTTCCTGTTCAGGAAGGCGAGCTCGCGGATGCGCCGCACGATGCGCTCGGGGTCGTATTCGCGCTTCTCGAAGATTTGGGCGTCGGGCAGCCAGTGCACCATCGTGCCCGTACCCTTCGCCTTGCCAACCACCTCCAGCGGCGTAACGGGTTTGCCCCGCTCGAAGCGCTGGCGGTAGCGCTTGCCGTCGCGGCACACTTCCACCACCAGCCACTCGGAAAGGGCGTTCACGCAGGACACGCCGACGCCATGCAAACCGCCAGAAACACGGTATCCGCCCCCGCCGAACTTACTGCCCGCGTGCAAGCGCGTCATCGCCAGCTCTACACCAGTCAAGCCCGTTTCCTTGTTGATGTCTACGGGGATGCCGCGTCCGTTGTCCGTGACAGAGAGGCTGCCGTCGGGGTGGAGCACTACATCGATGCGCGTGCAGTAGCCTGCTAGTGCCTCATCGATGCTGTTGTCGATGACTTCATGGAAGAGCTGATGCAACCCCCGCACACCCGTATCGGCAATGTACATGCCTGGGCGTCGGCGTACCGCTTCCAGCCCTTCCAAAACTGTAAATTCCTGCGCCGTGTATTCGCGCTCGACAGTGGTGACCAGCGACTGCTCGTCAACGGTCTGGGGCGTCGTCACTGTTCCTGTTTTTGCCATGCGTATGTACCCTTTCCTGCACCTCCCGAGCGGGGAATCCGCAAACGCTGCAGGCTTTCTCATGAAGTTTTCCAATATATTGTATCAGAAACGTTTCAGGTTGTCAAATATTGAGGGGGTGCTCGGAAAATACCCATGAGCAAAACAAGCGCACAAGTCCCCTGCCCCCCATTGAAATGGGGGGCTATGAGAGAAGCAAAAACCCAGCAGGCGAATTTGTCCCATCCCCTACCCCACGACTTGGGTCGGGAGACAAGTCGCCTCCCCTGCCCCCCATTGAAATGGGGGGCTATGAGAGAAGCAAACCTGCTCGCGCAGGTTTTTGAACGCAGGCGGATTTTTTCCCCTATGGCCACGACTTCATTCGTAGGCTATACGAGGGATATTGCCAGGTGCCTCACGCAGTGCCCTCCCCTACCGAGCGAGATATCCGTCGGACTAGGCTCCCCTGTCGTGACAATTCTCCGAACGCCCTCGGTTACGGTTGACAAAGGGTAGTGATAGTGGTATACTACTTGCTGCTGCGCAATCTGCTTGTAAAATAATAGGAATCGCAAAAGACTCTTTAGTGCCTACGACGGTGTGTGGAGGAGGAAAGCGGTAACCTCGTCCCTAGCTGGAAGGGGTTGCGAAAAGGTTTACGCCAACAGAGAGAAAGGAGGGTGCTGAGCATGTTTCGCTGGGCTGTGATGCTCTGTACGCTTGCTTCACTGTGGCTAACCCCCTCATACGCCTCGCCTATCTACGTGGAGAACTTCGAGGGAGCGACCCAGACAGTAGACTGGGACCTCAACACAGGAGACAGTCCGTTAGACCTCAACCTTCCATTTCAGGCGACACTGCCTGCAGGCTGGATTTACGGCAATGACGGCTGGGGGTTGGTCTCTGGCTGGGATGTAATCAGCCTCAGGCCATATGCCTACGAAGGGCGTTCTTTTCACTCGTGGGCGATTTACGACTCGCACAAGGCGGCTTCTCCTACCCTTTTCCTCACGCCTGGCAGGTATCGTCTCTCTTTTTGGCTGCGCATGGGCGGGTTGAAACCGCTGGACAACAACCCCGGACTGGCTACTTGGGTGGAATGGGGCATTCTGAAGAGGGAGAACGGTTTGGATGACCAGCAGCCGGGCGCTCCCGGATGGAGCAAGGCCCCCATTCCACAGGGCAATTTCCTGGACTGGACGTTCTTCAGCGTCTCCTTCCGTATCGAGACGGCGGGGGAGTACCGTGTGGGCTTCAAGGT
>JANWXG010000064.1:0-283 GCA_025057335.1 bacterium
AAATGTAGTATATCAAAACGCCAAGAAAGCTGCGCCCTCCAGAGGCGATGTTTAGCGTGGCAAACAGGGAGTGCGCAGCAAGGCGTGCAAGTCGGGGAAAACCACGCGGCGTCGCAGCCGATAGACCATAGATGCCTCCTTCGAAGGGGAAAATTTTTGCCTCATAGCCTGCGTGTGTTTTTACTCCGCTTGCACTGCGATTAAACCTACATTTGGAGGAAGAGACCATGCAATTTGCACGACCTTCTCCACCCTCGGACGACAAACGGTGGCGTATTGTGGA
>JANWXG010000064.1:293-11238 GCA_025057335.1 bacterium
GTCACGGTTACGAATCCCATGCGTTGATTGAGACCTTGCACTCCGTGCAACAGACCTTCGGCTACCTAGACACGGAGGCGTTGAAATACGTGGCGGCCGCGTTGCGTGTGCCACTGAGCCAGGTGTATGGCGCCGCCACTTTCTACCACTTCTTCACTCTCAAGCCGCAGGGAGAACATACCTGCGTGGTGTGCATGGGCACTGCCTGTTACATCAAGGGCGCGCCCAACATCGTGGCGGCGATTTCCGAGAAGTACCAGATACAGCCCGGTGAGACGACCTCCGACGGCAAGGTATCGCTGCTCACTGCGCGCTGCATCGGGGCGTGTGGGCTGGCGCCCGCCGTTGTCTTCGACGGCGAGGTCGCAGGCAAGGTGACTCCGGAAGAGGCACTGCAACGCTTAGGGAGGTGGACAGACCAATGACAACGGATGAGCTGCGTCGGATGGCAGAGAACTCCACAAACGGTTGCTCGCAGAAGAAGCATTGTCTGAAGGTCTGTGTGGCGGCGGGATGCATCTCTGCGGGCAGCGACCGTGTGCTGGAAGCGCTCAAAAGCGCCATAGAGGAACGCGGGCTGAAGGACGACTGTGAAGTGAAGGGGGTCGGCTGCCTAGGGCTGTGCACAGCGGGTCCGCTGATGGTCGTGGAGCCCGAAGGGGTGATGTATCAGGGCGTGACCGAAGCGGACGCTCCCGCCATCGTTAAGAGCCTCGGTGAGAAGCCCGTTGAGCGTTTGCTGTGCCCCTCCGACATGTCCTTTTTCACCAAGCAGGTGAAGATTGTGCTGGAAAACAGCGGGGAGATTGACCCCGAATCGATAGAGGACTACATCGCGCGCGACGGCTATGTGGCGCTGGCGCGTGTGCTGGAGGAGATGACCCCACAGGAGGTTATCGACGAAATCACCCGCAGCGGCTTGCGCGGACGCGGTGGGGCAGGGTATCCCACCGGGTTGAAGTGGAGCACTGTCGCGAAGGCGGGGGGCAGCCGCAAGTTCGTCATCTGCAATGCCGACGAGGGCGACCCGGGCGCCTTCATGGACCGCAGCGTGCTGGAGAGCGACCCGCACCGCGTGCTGGAAGGCATGGCGATCGCCGCATACGCTGTCGGCGCTACACAGGGCTACCTCTACGTGCGCGCCGAATACCCGCTGGCGGTCAAGCGACTGCGCACGGCTATCCGCCAGGCGGAGCGGATGGGCTTGCTGGGCAGCAACATCTGCAACACCACCTTTAGCTTCCACGTCGATATCCGCCTGGGTGCAGGCGCGTTCGTGTGTGGTGAAGAGACTGCGCTCATCGCCTCCATCGAGGGCAAGCGTGGACAGCCTCGCCCTCGCCCGCCCTACCCTGCCGAGTACGGCTTGTGGGGCTATCCCACGCTCATCAATAACGTGGAGACCTTCGCCAACGTGCCGCCTATCATCCGCAAGGGGGGCGACTGGTTCGCCAGCATCGGCACCGAGAAGAGCAAAGGCACGAAGGTGTTCGCGCTGGCAGGGCGCGTGAACAACACGGGCTTAATCGAAGTGCCGATGGGCATCACCCTGCGCGAGATTATCTTCGACATCGGCGGGGGCATTCCCGACGGCGGCAAGTTCAAAGCAGTGCAGACAGGAGGTCCCTCTGGCGGATGTGTGCCCGAACAGTATCTGGACATGCCTGTGGACTACGAGTCGCTCGCTAAGGTCGGTTCCATCATGGGCTCGGGCGGCATGATTGTGATGGACGAGACCTCCTGCATGGTGGACGTGGCGAAGTTCTTCATGGACTTCTGCGTCACCGAGTCGTGCGGCAAGTGTGTGCCCTGTCGGGTCGGTACCGCGCAGATGTATGAACTGCTGCAGCGCATCACCTCGGGTCGGGCGACACTGGACGACCTCGCCCTGCTGGAGGAGCTGTGCGACATGGTGAAGCACACCAGCCTGTGCGGGCTGGGACAAACGGCTCCCAACCCGGTGCTGAGCACGCTGCAGTACTTCCGCGAGGAGTACCTCGCGCACATTGTGGACAAGCAGTGCCCCGCTGGGGTATGTTCAATACGATAGGGGAGGCATTTCAATGGACGGGCCTGTTCGCGTCAAAACGCTCAAGATAGATGACCGCGATGTAAGCGGTCGCGAAGACGAGACCATCTTGCAGGTGGCTCGGCAAAACGGCATTTTCATCCCTACCCTGTGCTTTCTGGAGGGGCTGACGCCCATCGGCGCGTGTCGCCTGTGCCTGGTGGAGGTGAAGGGCGTCTCACGCCTGCTGCCCGCCTGTGTGACGCGCGTGGAAGAAGGGATGGAGGTGTACACGCAGACCGAGCGCCTGCAAAAGTATCGCCGTATGGTGCTGGAGCTGCTCTTCTCGGAGCGCAACCACATCTGTTCGGTATGTGTGGTCAACGGGCACTGCGAACTGCAGAGCATGGCGCAGATTCTGGGCATGACGCACGTGAGCGTGCCCTATCGCTTCCCGCGCCTGCCCGTGGACGCCAGCCATGAGCGCTTCGTCGTAGACCATAACCGCTGCATCCTGTGCACGCGGTGCGTGCGCGTGTGCGACGAAATCGAGGGCGCGCACACCTGGGACGTGATGGGGCGCGGTATCGACTGCCGCGTCATCACCGACCTTAACCAGCCCTGGGGCGAGTCGGAGACCTGCACCACCTGCGGCAAGTGCGTTAACGTCTGTCCCACGGGCGCGCTCTTCGAGAAGGGTAGACCCGTCTCGGAGCGGATGAAGCGACGGCGGTTCCTGCCCTATCTCACGATGATGAGGGAGGAGCGACGATGAGCAAGAAGCGTATCGCGACCGTTTGGCTGGACGGCTGCTCCGGCTGCCACATGTCCTTCCTGGACATGGATGAGCGGCTGGTGGAGCTGTTCCAGCAGGCGGATTTAGTGTATAGTCCCTTGGTAGACCTCAAGGAGTTCCCCGAAGAGGTGGATATCACCCTTGTGGAAGGGGCAGTCAGCAGCGAGGAAGACCTGCACAAGATTCGCCTCGTGCGCGAGCGCACGAAGGTGCTGGTCTCTTTTGGGGACTGTGCGGTCACAGGCAACGTGCCCTCCATGCGCAACCCCTTCGGGGCAAACGCGACCCTGCAGCGAGCATACCTGGAGAACGTTACTCTGCATCCACAGGTGCCGCGCGAGGTGATACCGCCCCTGCTGGAGCGGGTACGCCCCGTGCACGAGGTGGTGAAGGTAGACGTGTTCATCCCAGGCTGTCCGCCCTCGGCGGATACCATCTACCAGGCGCTACGCGACCTGATCGAGGACAGGACGCCCGACATGGCGCAGCTGACGCGCTTCGGAGCATAAAGGAGGCACAATTATGGCACAGACCGTGACGATAGACCCTATCACGCGCATCGAGGGGCACGCCAAAATCACTATCCATCTGGACGACCAGGGCATCGTGCGCGATGCGCGTCTGCACATCACGCAGTTTCGCGGCTTCGAGAAGCTGTGTGAGGGGCGACGCTTCACCGAGATGCCTGCGCTCACCGCGCGCATCTGCGGTATCTGCCCCGTCAGTCACCTCATCGCGTCGGGAAAGGCGTGTGATGCGCTACTGGCGGTGCGCATCCCTGAGACGGCGGAGAAGCTGCGCCGTATCCTCAACCTGGCGCAAATCGTGCAATCGCATGCGCTCAGCTTCTTCCACCTCTCCTCGCCTGACTTTCTGTTGGGGATGGACGCCGATCCTGCCAAGCGTAACCTCGTCGGCGTCATCCAGACGAACCCGCAGATGGCGCGTGACGGAATCCGCCTGAGACAGTTTGGTCAGCAGATTATCGAATGGCTAGCGGGCAAGCGCATCCACCCCTCGTGGATTGTGCCTGGTGGGGTAGCGCAGCCGCTCAGCCCCGAAAAGCGCGAGCAGATGCTGGCGGGCATCCCCGAAGCCATCGACATCACCCAGCGCGCCATTGAGTGGTTCCGCAGCATCATCCCGCAGTTCAGCGAGGAGGCGCAGACCTTTGCCAACTTCCCCTCCCTATTCCTGGGACTGGTCACCGAGACGGGTGCGCTGGAGCACTATGACGGCGTGTTGCGCGTGGTGGACTCGGCGGGCAACGTCATCGCCGATAAGCTAGACCCAAACGACTATCAGGAGTACATTGGCGAGGCGGTAGAGCCCTGGACCTACCTGAAGTTCCCCTACTACAAGCCGATTGGCTACCCGGAGGGCATCTACCGCGTGGGACCTCTGGCGAGGTTGAACCTGATAGACCGCTGTGGCACGCCGCTTGCTGATGAGGCGTGGGCGGAGTTCCGCCTGCTGGAGCGGGGCGCGGTGCTCAGCTCCTTCTACTACCACTACGCCCGCCTCATCGAGATACTGTATGCGCTAGAGCGCATACAGCAACTGCTCAACGAGCCCGATATTCTGGATACACACGTGCAGGCGATGGCAGGTCCCAACCGCAGCGAGGGCATCGGTGTGGCGGAGGCGCCGCGCGGCACGCTCATCCACCACTACCGTATCGATAAGGACGGACTCATCACGTGGGCGAATCTCATCATCGCGACAGGACACAACAACCTCGCGATGAACCGGGGCATCCTGCAAGCGGCGAAGCACTTCATCAAGGGTGACCGCATTCAGGAGGGGATGCTCAACCGCGTGGAAGCGGTTATCCGCTGCTTCGACCCCTGCCTGAGCTGCTCCACGCACGCTGTTGGACAGATGCCGTTGCACATCCAGCTGCTCTCGCCGACGGGTGAGGTGCTGGACGAGGTCAGGCGGTAGGTTCACGCTAGGGGAGAGGCTCTCGCTAAGGGGCGCACGGCAGTGCGCCCCTGCCTTCTCCTCACCAGGAGGTTCGCCCTTCAAGTGTCTGGCTGGAGCGCGAGGCTCCCGCTGAGCCGTTTGATTTTCGTGGTCGCGACGGAGCGCGCCCCTCCAGAGATAGCCTGGAGGGATGCGCTCTGTCGCATCCACAGGCGTACGACGGAGCACGTTCCCCACGTGCTGGCGGGCGAGGCTCCCGCTGAGCTGTCCCGGGCACACCGAAGCGCGCACTACGAATGTTTTCGTTCGTAGTGCAGGCTTCAGCCTGCATGGAGTGCGCGAAGAGTGTGTCATGCTGAGCGCGAGCAAAGTGGCTCTAGCAGTCGACAGGCAGGGATTCTCCACTGCACTCAGAATAATGGAGAAGCCATGCGCCAGAGGAGGAAGCACGTGTCTCGTTCCATCCTGGTCATCGGCTACGGCAACCCACTGCGCCAGGACGACGGTTTCGGCTACCGCGTGGCGGAACTCCTGCAGGAAGAGGCTATGGACGGCGTGCAGGCGTTAGCGTGCTATCAGCTCACTCCCGAGCTCGCCGAGCCGCTGAGCCGATGTGCGGTGGCGCTCTTCGTCGACGCGAGGGAGGGCGAGCCCGTCGGGCAGCTGGAGTGGGAAACGGTAACCGCCGACCCCTCCGCACAGATGCTCTTCGCGCACTCGCTGACCCCTGCGAATCTGCTCGCCTTGGCGCAAACGCTGTACGGTTCGGCTCCAGCACGAGCCTATTTACTAACGGTGCGGAGCGTACACTTCGCCCATGGTGAGGGGTTGTCTCCTGCAGTGGAGACGGCGGTAAAGCAGGCAGTCACTCAGATAAAACATCTTCGGGAAGACACTACCAGCATAGCGTGAAGGGAGGAGTGTGATGACCTACGCGGCGGTGTTTCGTCCAGCAGAGAAGCCTTACGCGATAGTATACGACCTTGTGTGCATTCTGGGAGGTACGCTATTCATTGCCCTCTCCGCACAGGCGTCTATCTCCCTGCCGTTCAGCCCAGTCCCCATTACAGGGCAAACGTTGGCGGTGTTGCTGGTGGGGGTTTTGCTGGGCAGCCATCGAGCGGGCTTATGCTTGCTCACATACCTCGCGGAAGGCAGTATCGGGCTACCCGTCTTCGCTGGGGGCAAAGCGGGTATAGCGCATCTTCTTGGTCCGACAGGGGGGTATCTGCTCGGTTTTGTGCCTGCTGCGTTCCTCGTTGGCTGGCTAGCGGAAAGAGGTTGGGACAGGCGAGCAACTAGCGCGTTTGCCGCAATGTTGGTGGGGAATATGGTCATCTACATCTTTGGTCTGCCCTGGCTGGCATGTTTTGTTGGCATGGAAAGGGTGATGGTTGCGGGACTGTTACCCTTCATCCCTGGCGACCTCGCCAAGATAGTGCTTGCGACGGCGATGTTGCCCTGGGGATGGAAACTGCTGAAGAGGGCTGGCGTGGACATGCCCACATAACTGTCATTGCAGCAGTCGCTGAAGGGAGCTCGGAGGGCGAGGGCGCGGAGGTGTACCGCGAGAGCCGACAGAGAGAACATTTGGAGAGGTGAGCACAGTGTGGAACCCATTCCTACAGCGATACAGTCATCCTCTTTTACTGCCATCTGGAAGAGTATTGTGTGCGCTGTGCATCCTGATGGCGCTTGTGCTGGTGGGGCGTTCGCAGCCGCTCCCTCCCGAGCGCTTCCAGAATCGCGACGCCCTGTGGGAGCGTAACGGTAAGAACATCCTCAGCGGCTTTCGCAACATGTACAACTTTCACGTCTTGCACGAACCGGGCGCGGAGTATCCGTTCAGGGCATGGTTTTTCGGCTGGGCGGTGGAGGACTGCAATACCAACGTCCCGGGCTTCCAAGGATGCGACGCCATTTTTGCCGCCCGCGCCAAACGGCTGGAAGGACCGTGGGAGGTATACGCGGGCGACGGCAAGTGGGACGCGACGGGCAACCCCCATCTCTGGAGACCGCTGTTCTCTCCGTCAGGAACCTACTATGACGAATGGCACAACGGCGACCCGAGTGTGGTGAAAGTGGGCAACCGCTACTACATGGCGTACAGCGCGACGGGACACGATAAAGACCGCAAACCCGACGGCGCTCCCGGCGACGTTGACGGCAGCTACCTGTGTATCATGGGCGCGGTCTCCGAAGACGGAATCCACTGGAAACGCTCCGAAAAGCCCATCCTGGCGTATCCGCGCGAGTACGGCAGGAAGGCAATGGAGGGCGATGTGGTCGTGTACGGCTCCTACCATCGTCCCTCCATCCTGTACGAGAACGGCGTGTTCAAGATGTGGTTTGACTACTGGACGCCACGTGGGGTAGCGATGGGCTACGCCGAAAACCGAGGCGACTTCCTCAATCCCGACGACTGGCAGGTCATTCGAGCGGGCAAGGAGCCATGCCTCTGGGAGTTCCCTAACCCCGACGTGGTAAAGGTAGGCAGTTTGTATTACGCCTACGCTGACCCCAGTGGCTACGCGAACCATCCCTGGAAGGGACGGAAGATTGTGGAAGCGGTCTCGCGTGACGGGCTGAACTGGCAGGTGCTGGGCTACCTGGAACCTGACCCTGACACGCCTGCCATCCACGTGCCCGAAGCGTTCGTGTGGCAAGAGGGAGGCAAGACCTTTATCTACCTGTTCTACGCCTGCCAAGTCGGCGGAGAGCCCGAGTATGATTACCGCTACAACCGCATACGCTTCATGAGGCGGCGGGAGTAATTTCCTGCGCCCGAAGGCAGGCGAGCCGAAAAGGGGCTACATCTCCGCCGCGTAGGGCGTCCTGTCTGGAGAGGGCACTCCCAGTAGGCTGTACGCCTCTTCGCGGATGAGCCGCTCACAGTCGGCAGAGACCATCAGCGTGCCGTAGTAGCGGTACGCCATCTCTACCTCGTAGCCCCCGAAGGGATAGTCGGCGGCAGCAGGGATATACCCCCAGCAGCCGTTGGTGTATCCCAGCACGATAGTGGGCTGATGCGGCGATTGGCGCACGAAGTCCAGAGCATACTGCACGAACATCTCGGCGGGGAACGCCAGCAGATGCACATCGCCGAGGCGCAGCAGCTGAATCTCTAGGGGCAGGCTCTTCGGCTCGCCTTTCTCCACTGTCAGTACTAAGTCCTGCGCCCAGCGCAACATGTCCCGATGCCACATCAGCACGTGCAAAGGCTCCCCTTTCTCCTCCGCCTGCTTCAATTCGGCTTCTGCCCGCTGCAGGTGTTGCTGTGCTTCCTCAGGGGAAGGGAAGAGGTAGGGCAAGTCCACTGTGCGTAGGGTTCCTGACAGAGGTATGCCTTCCACTGGCTCAGCAAGATGCGAGGCGACCACCACAGAGGCTCCGAGCGTCTCGCCTGCCTTGCGCGCCTGAGCGAAGGGACCTCGCAGGAGCGGGTTGATGTCACCCGCGCAGCCCTGCAGAAACATCGGCACGCCCATCCCCACGCGACGCAGGAACTCGCACGCCATGCCGGGGAAGTCGGCGCTTATCCACAGGTTTTGCGAACCCAGCACGACGGGGTGCGTGGCGTGCGCAAACAGCGTTGCCAGAGGAGCGCCTCCCTCACGTTCCACTCGCAGCACGTCTACGTAGGGCTGTACGGGGCGGTTGGGGTTTTGTCCGAGCACTGTCTGCCCGTCCCGACGCTCGCGGCGGTTGACTCCAATCTGCACAGAAGCCCTGCCCCAGTACAGGCTGGCAGGCTCCAGCATGTCCGCCGCCTGCTGCACTGCCCCGATGACCTTGCGCGCCATCACGTCGCAATACAGGTCATCGCGCTCGCCCATCGCGCGGAAGGTGCGCGTGACAGGACCCGAGTGCGTGTGCGAGCAGTTGAGCAGCAGTCTCTCTGGCGGGATGCCCACCTTGCGCGAGACACCGTCGCGGATGGTCGCCACGAGGTCAAAATCCAGCGCCACTAGGTCTAGGCTCACGATGGCGGCGAGGCTGATGCCATCCTCCAGCACCAGCGCACGGGCGTACAGCTCATCGTGCACGCCCAGACAGCCGCTCGGGCGTCCCGCGTAGCCCGCCAGCCACACGCCGACAGGCGGAGTGATGTTCGCTTCACAGACGGCAGCCTTCAGCGCCATGCCCCTCCCTCCTGTGCGACTGTGCTGCGCCCGCCTTCTACCTTCTGCAGCCGCTCAATCATCCGTGCGATTTTGCGCCGATGCTCCAGCAAGGGGCGCGGGTCTTTAGTGAAGTTGGTCAGGTCTTGCGAGATGTGCGCGGGAACTTGCAGCAGCTTCTCGGCTTCGGCAAGGAGAGCGGCGGGCGCTTTGCCTCGCGTCCGTTCCACCAGCCGTTGCAGGATGACGAAGTACTCGTAGTCCTCCACTCCATCACGCAGGTTCTCCCAGCGGATGGAGGAGGAGGGAGGCTCGATGGCAGGCGGATGCTGCTCGTTGGGGTCGCGCCGAGGCGGGTAGAGGAACCGCCCGTCGCCGTTGCCCCAGAACTGCTTCGTGCCCTCGGGCACGCCGTAGCCGCTCACGTAGCTCATCGGGTCTTCCCAGGGGTTCTGCAAGCTGTTGGGGAAGGCGGTAGGGCTGGTCCACCACACGGTCTCCCAGATGAGAATGCCCTGGATGCCGTACTGCCAGCTCTGCCACCCCCACAGGCGCAGCTCCACCGCAGGATGCTCGATGAACAGCCCGATGTAGGGGGCGCGAGGGCCCGTGCAGATGTACCACCACACCTCTTCGCCCGCCTTCTTGCGCTCTTCTGCCATCTCGCGCGTCCAGTGGGGCGTGAGACCGCACCAGAGGTCCACATGCCCGTAGAGGGGCGGCTCGGGCTGCTCCGTCAACATGCGGCGGATGCCGGGCGCATGGCGTTTCAGCCGCCGCATCCCCTCGATGACGAAATCGTAGTCGCGCGGTTCAGGCTCATCGAACCAGTACACATACGCCTTCTCTAACCAGCCCTTCTCGCGCAGGTGCGCTTCCACCTGACGCACGTAGTCGCCCCACAGGCGCTCATATTCGGGCGTGCCTGCGCGAAAGCCGCCGAACTCGCCTTCCCAGCGCTCGTGGAAGGTGCCGCCACCCATCCCCTGCAGGGGCAGCACGAAGGCGTTGAAGCCTACCTCGTCCAGATAGTAGCTCGCTGCCTTGTCGAACTCGCTGAAGTCCACAACCACCTTCTTCTCCGCTCCCTCGCCCTCGAAGCGCACGTGGATGGGCGCGTAGGCGTAGAACGAGTAGGGAGAGATGCGATGCTCAGCGAACGAGCGCATATACATCTCCCATACCTGCTTCTCCTGCTCTGGCGTCTGCAAGTGGTGGTAGCGCTTGATGTTCCAGTGGCTGATGCCGAAACCGCTGCGCAGGGTGGCGAACTTGGGCAGGGAGAAGTCAAACACCGTCACCTTCAGAGGCGCGACCACCCTCCCCCGATTGGTATGCACTGTGATGTTGCCCTGGTAGTCGCCTGCGGGGGCGGTGTTGGGCACATGCACCAGTATCCAGATTGCTTGATTGCGCTCCTGCGGTAGGGAGAAGGGCGTCTTCAAGGGGGGAAGCGGGTCGGGATACTCGCCAGGCGCGCCGAGGCTGTCGCTAGGCACCTGCACCTGCACCGTCGCCACCTCATAGAGGCGCACCTGGGAGGCGTTGAGGCGCGTCTGCTTGCCCACAAGGTCGCTGACCTCTACCTTCTCGATGACCGTGTTGGGCTGGCGCGCCCGAAGCACCAGCTGCGCAGGTTCCCACTCGCCGCGCGCTGCCTCGATGTGGATAGCGGGGCTGAGGTCGCCCGTAGGTGCTGGGCGGTCGCGTCCCACTTTCCATGCCCCTTCGCACCACCAGACCTCGCCAAAGCCCGCTGGCGCGGCGAGCCGATAGCCGTAATGAGACTCATCTAACACCATCACCTGCACCTCCGTCTGGGCAGCGTACAGCATCGCGCGTCCCGAAGTAACACGCAGTCCAACAGTGTGTTGTCCAGCAGACAGACCGGGGAGGCGCAACGCCGTTTCCGCGCTCCCGTTGGGCTTCAGGCTAAACCTGCTCACCCGCTGCCATCCTCCCCCTGTCCCCATCGCCACCTCGACCTGACGCGAGGAGGGTTGGCAGTTCGTCCATCGCACGCGCGGAGCGTCGCCCTGCCAGCTCCATTCTGCCTGCAGACTGGGCGTGTTAAAGCGTTCCTCGATGAGCAGG
>JANWXG010000065.1 GCA_025057335.1 bacterium
AGAGGCTACGCCCTGCAACGCGCACTGCCCCTGTGCTTCTGGCATCGGGAAGACCCGCGTCAACCGTCGTTGTGGTCGATTGCAAGCGAAGCGGGGGACGCACCGACAGCACAACTGTTATTGGTAAACCGTAAACCTTTGTCAACATTGCAGCACGTCGCGACACCGCTGTTGGACGCGACGCAACCACTTCCCGCCGTGTTTAAGCCGACGCGCAGCTTTATACGCGCTCTGCTCTTCCAGAGCGAGGCGCAACCACAGCAACCCGTCGGGAATGTCACGCAGTGCTTGCTCAAGATCTAGGAGCAGGAGGCGGTAGCCGATGTGGTAATCGTCAATGCGATCGTCTGGCACGTTCTCCAGCACGTCGGGTAGCTCTTCGTTTTCCATAGCCGACCCTCCACTGCTATTATACCGCTTGACAGCTGGCGCGTTTTGCTATGATGGAGCAGCCAACCTTCAGATTTGGCGACCCTGTCACGTTGGGGAACACCAGATGTTGTGCTGCTGAGGGGTTAAGCGTAGCAGATGTAGATGGCGCGCCCGGAGGGACTCGAACCCCCAACCCTCAGATCCGAAGTCTGATGCTCTGTCCATTGAGCTACGGGCGCGCACTGCTATAGGGCGTTGTCCGTTCGCGACGACGCGTTGCAGAGCATCCTGCGTTCTGTGTGATGCTTAGCGATTCAGATTGTATCACACCAGAGCACCGTTGTCAACTTGTTTGACTACGGTATGCAAGGGAGGTCGCATAGCATCCTCAAAACGGTATACAGGGCTTCCAGCGGTAGCATATCATACGGCATACATGATACAATGAGGTCTGGAGGTGGCTATGGACAATGGTACCCTTTGTGCGAGTGAAGGATGCACTGCGAGCGCCCGTGGGAAGCCAGATGACCGTCAATGGTTGGGTGCGCACTCGGCGGGATGTGGGCAAAATCTCCTTCGCAGAGGTGAATGATGGCTCCTGCCTACGCAACATCCAGGTGGTCATTGAGGATGGTGTAGTCAGTCAAGAGGAGCTCTCGCACATCACGACGGGGGCGTGTATCTCAGTACAGGGTACTCTCGTCGAATCGCCTGCACCCGGACAGCCAGTAGAGCTCAAGGCGCATTCTATCGCCATTTTGGGCACTGCCGACGCGGCGACCTATCCACTTTCTAAGAAACGACACTCGTTCGAGTATCTGCGCGAAATCGCGCATCTGCGCCTGCGTTCCAATACCTTTGGTGCGATGTTTCGTATCCGGAACACGCTCTCGTTCGCTATCCACAAATTCTTCCAGGAGCGCGGTTTCATCTACGTCCACACACCCATCATCACCACATCCGACTGCGAGGGTGCTGGCGCGATGTTCGGCGTCACCACGCTCGACCTGATGAACCTGCCGCGCACGCCCAACGGCGCGATAGACTACTCGCAGGATTTCTTTGGCAAGCCAGCCTTCCTCACCGTAAGTGGGCAGCTGGAAGCGGAAGCGTTTGCGCTCGCCTTCACTAACGTCTACACCTTCGGACCTACCTTCCGCGCTGAAAACTCCAACACTCCACGCCACCTCGCTGAGTTCTGGATGGTGGAACCCGAAATGGCTTTCTGCGACCTCGACGGCAACCGCCAAATCGCGGAGGAGTTCCTCAAATACCTCATCGCTACTGTGCTCGATGAGTGCCACGAAGACCTAGAGCTGTTCAACAAGTGGATAGACAACACTGTTTTCTCCACGCTGGAACATGTATTGCACTCACCCTTCGAGCATATTACCTACACGGAAGCCATCCGATTACTTCAGGAGTCCGGGCAGAACTTCGAGTATCCCCCGCGCTGGGGAGCAGACATCCAGACCGAACACGAACGTTACCTCACCGAGACGCTGTTCAAGCGCCCAGTGGTGGTCACGGACTACCCGAAAGAGATCAAAGCCTTCTACATGCGTCTCAACGACGACGAGAAGACCGTACGGGCGATGGACGTTTTGGTACCGCGCATCGGCGAGATTATCGGCGGCAGCCAGCGCGAGGAACGATATGATGTGCTGCTGCGCCGCATCCGCGAAATGGGATTGGATGAGCGCAACTACTGGTGGTACTTAGACCTGCGTCGCTACGGCAGTGCGCCCCACTCGGGCTTTGGGCTGGGCTTCGAGCGGATGATGATGTTCGTCACAGGCATGAAGAACATTCGCGACGTCATTCCCTTCCCGCGCACGCCCGGCAACGCGGAGTTTTAGCAGAAGAGAAGATGTTACAGACCAACGAAGGTAGGAGCGAACACCCATGATTGAGCGCTACACCCGCCCCGAAATGGCGAGAATCTGGCACCCGCAGCACCGCACGCAGAAGTGGTTGGAGGTGGAGCTAGCGGTCTGTGACGGGCTGGCAGAGTACGGTTACATCCCCCGCGAAGCAGCGCAGGTCATCCGTGAACGTGCCCGCTTCGACCTACAACGCATGGCGGAGCTAGAGAAGGAAACGCGCCACGACGTGATGGCGTTCGTGCGCAACGTGGAGGAAAACGTCGGCGCGGAAGGGCGGTACGTGCACTATGGGATTACCTCGTACGACGTGGTAGATACTGCGCTGGCTCTGCTGTTGCGAGACTCCTGCGACCAGCTCCTCAGCCGTTGCCAACGTCTACGTGAGGTCATTGCTCGCCTTGCGAAAGAGCATAAGCACACCCCCATGATTGGGCGCACGCACGGAGTGCACGCAGAACCCATCACCTTCGGCTTTAAGCTGGCGGGCTGGTACGACGAAATGGGGCGTAACCAGCAGCGACTGGAGTTCACCCGAGAGATGGTCAGCGTCGGCAAGATTTCGGGAGCAGTGGGTATCCACGCCAACGTAGACCCGCGCGTAGAGGAGTATGTGTGCGCCCAACTCGGCTTGAGACCTGCTCCTGCTTCCACACAGATTATTTCGCGTGACGTGCACGCCACCTACCTGAGCACGCTGAGCATCCTTGCCGCCTCGCTGGAGCGGTTCGCCACCGAGCTGCGTAACCTGCAACGTACAGAGATTCTGGAGGTGCAGGAGTACTTCGCCCCTGGGCAGACGGGTTCTTCCGCCATGCCCCACAAGCGCAACCCCTGGAACTGCGAAACGGTGTCGGGGCTGGCGCGTGTGGTGCGGGGATATCTCATCCCTGCCTTGGAGAACATCGCCACCTGGCACGAGCGCGACCTGACCAACTCCAGCGTGGAGCGCATTATCCTGCCCGATGCCAGCATCCTGGTGGACTGGATGCTCTGGAAGCTGACGGATATTTTGGAACACCTCGCCGTCTTTCCCGACAACATGATGAGGAACCTGCAACAGCTGAGGGGACTGGTGTTCAGCGAACAAGTGATGCTCGCGCTGGTAAACAAAGGGCTCTCCCGCGAGCAAGCATACAAGCTGGTGCAGCGCAACGCTGCGAAAGCATGGGAGGGCGCCGATTTCCAGCAGTGTCTGAAGCAAGACGAAGAGGTACGTCGCCTCCTCCGCGAGGAAGAGATTGACCAGTGTTTTGACCTGCAACATCATCTGCGCTATCTCGATGTCACCTTCCAGCGATTAGGCCTGGAGTAGCTGGGGCGAGCCTCAAGCCCAGAAAGCAACCGTGTTCTGCTGATAGGGTTGTTCAACGGGGCGCATCGTCGGGGCGTGTAGCCATCTCCCTCAGCGATATTGCCTGCGCGTTTCTCCATATGCTATCATTAAGGGTGGAAGAGTGCTACAAGCGACGGAGTCAGCAGATGGAACCTTTGATATATGAGCTCTCTTCGCCAGGCAGATGCGGAGCGAACCTGCCAGCATGTGATGTCCCGGAACATCCACTCGAGGAGTGGCTGGGAGCAGAAAACCTGCGCGAGAGCCTTCCTCTACCTGAGGTCAGCGAGCTAGATGTCGTGCGCCATTTCACCCGTCTCTCCCAGCGCAACTACGGCATCGAGTTGGGCTTTTATCCGCTGGGGTCCTGCACGATGAAGTACAACCCGCGCGTGCATGAGAAGGTGGCTGCCCATCCCGGATGGACGCAGGTACATCCCCTGCAACCGCAATCCACGGTACAGGGAGCGTTGCAGCTGCTGTGGGAGATGCAGCAGTACTTAGGCGAAATCGCAGGGATGGATGCGGTCACGTTGCAGCCCGCTGCGGGAGCACATGGCGAAATCCTCAGCCTCATGATGTTTAAGGCGTACCACGCCAGTCGGGGAGAAGCGGAACAGCGTAGGGTCGTACTGGTGCCCGACTCCGCACATGGCACAAACCCCGCTTCAGCAGCTTCCTGTGGCTTCACGGTGCGCACCTTACCCTCCGACGAACGCGGATGCATCGACCTGAAAGCGTTGCGTGAGGCGGTCGGAGCCGATACCGTTGGGTTGATGCTCACTAATCCGAACACACTAGGGCTGTTTGAGACTCACGTTCGCGAAGTATGTGAGGCGGTACATGAGGCGGGGGGGCTGGTATACTGTGATGGGGCGAACATGAACGCCCTGCTGGGTGTCGCCCGACCAGGGGACATGGGGTTCGACGCAGTGCACTTCAACCTACACAAGACCTTCTCCACTCCACATGGAGGGGGCGGGCCGGGCGCAGGCGCCATCGCGGTCAAAGCCTTCCTAGAGCCTTTCCTGCCAGTACCTGTAGTCACACGACGCGAGGATGGCAGTTTCGCCCTAGACTACGACCGCCCCCAGAGTATCGGCAGAATCCACTCCTTCTACGGCAACTTCCTCAACATAGTGCGCGCCTACGCTTACATCCGCACGTTGGGCGCTGAGGGACTGCGGGCGGTCGCGGAGCACGCGGTGCTCAACGCGAACTACCTGCGCGTGCGTTTGCAACACCTCTTCCCTCCTGCATACGACCGCATGTGTATGCATGAGTGCGTGCTGACTGCACAGCGCTACAAGGCAGCCTACGGCGTGCGCGCGCTAGACATCGCTAAACGCCTTATCGACTACGGTTTCCACCCGCCCACCATCTACTTCCCGCTCATCGTGCCCGAGGCGCTGATGATCGAGCCGACGGAAACCGAGAGCGTGGAAACCTTGGACGCTTTCATCGAGGCTTTGCACCGTATCGCGGAAGAGGCGCGTGAGCATCCCGACCTGTTGCATGAGGCACCGCATACGACGCCTGTGCGCCGCTTAGACGAAGCTAAGGCGGCGAAGGAGCTATGTGTGTGCTGGCAACCTGGCGGCTGATTCACGATGGAGCGGGCGATGCCGCCTGGAACATGGCGGTAGACGAGGCGATTTTGGAGGCGGTGCGCCTGGGCGAAGTGCCCCCTACGCTACGGTTCTACCGGTGGACAAGACCTGCTATCTCGCTCGGTCGGTCTCAGCAGTGGGCAAAAGTGATACACCTCGCCCACTGCTATCAGCGACACATCCCCGTGGTGCAACGCCTAACTGGCGGAAAGGCGGTGCTGCACGGACATGACCTCACCTTGTGCGCCGTCATCCCGCTACGCTGCTTGCTACCAGCACACCGCGTGAACGAAGTACATCTTCGCATCGTCAACGCCTTGGCGAGAGGGTTGCATCGGCTCGGCATCGACGCTCGCCCTGCCCGTCACGCGGACCCGCACGCGTTGCATGGTACGCATGCGGGTTGCTTCGAATATGCCCTGCCCGGCGATCTGACCTCCTCGGAAGGTGTCAAACTGGTAGGGGGAGCGCAGTATCGGCGCGCGGAGGTCGTCATGGAGCAGATGAGCATTCCCGTAGAGCCGTTGCCAGAGAGGCTCCGAGGATGCCTGAAGCCATGGCGTGAACCTCCCCCTTCACCCTTGCAGGGGATACCTGTAGACGAGCTGATGCGCGCCATAGCGCAGGGCTTCGCGGACGAGTTTAGGGTCGAGTGGCAAGCTGCACTGCTCAGCGCTGCTGAGATCGATAGGGCACACCAGCTGGTGGACAAGTACTCCATCCCCCTACATGAATCGATGCTTGACACACCGGCTGAGCCGAGCTTCATATGAACGGTCAGCACTACGGCTCACCAGCAGGTTCGCCCTCCAACCGAACACTTGGAGGGCGAGGCTCTCGCCGAGCCGTTGGGGCGTACTGAAGTGCTCACTACAAGCGTACCTGCTCATAGTGCAGGCTCCAGCCTGTGCAGATTTTTCGCCGCGCTCAGGGTGAAGGGGGATCTCCAGCAGGACAGAACGTGGCGGGGGAGGCTGCGGCTACTTCTCGACTCAAATCAGAGGAAGAAAGGGAAGGGTGCTTACAGGATTTTGTGACTGTCCAACAAAATCGTCACGGGTCCGTCGTTCACCAGCGCTACCTGCATGTGTGCGCCGAAGACGCCTGTTTGCACAGGCAGACCTGCCTCACGCAGTAGCTCTGCCACGCGCAGGTAAAGCTGCTCCGCCATATCAGGAGGCGCGGCGTCAGTAAAACTGGGACGACGCCCCTTACGACAGTCGGCATACAGGGTGAACTGCGAGACGAGCAACACCTCTCCGCCAACGTCGGTGATGCCAAGGTTGATTTTGCCCGCCTCGTCCTCGAAGAGGCGCAGGGAGGCAATCTTGTCAGCGATGTAACGAGCGTCGGGTTCGCCATCAGTGTGGGTAACGCCTACCAGCACGAGATATCCCCTGCCGATAGAAGCCACGCGCTCGCCGTTGACCCTGACTTCTGCTTGCGCGACCCGTTGCAGCACTGCTCGCATTACGCCGCCTCCCCGATGGTGCCTGTGCGGCGGATGTCCAGCACGTCGCTGATGCGTCGCACTTTATCCATCAGGCTGCGTAAATGCGATACGCCCTGCACCTCGACAGTGATGTCGATGTAGGCAATACCGTCTGGACGGGAAAGGGTGCGAATGGCAGTGATGTTGGTCTTGGACTCACCGAACACGGTGGAGATATCGGAAAGCAGTCCGGTGCGGTCGGCGGCTTCGATATGCAGCGAAGTAGCATAGCACGCGCCCGGCTTCTCATCCCAGCGCACTGCGACCAGCCGCTCTGGCTCTTTCAGCAGATAGTTCTGCACGTTCACGCAGGCGCGCCGGTGCAAGGTGATGCCCCTGCCGCGTGAGGTATAGCCCACCACATCGTCGCCAGGCAAGGGCGTGCAGCACTTGGCGCGCCGAATCATCACGTTGTCGATACCGTCCACCGACAGACGCGTCTCGCTCTCCATCACCTTGCCCGTCGCGAAAAGCGATGGCTGCAGGGGCACCCGCGGCAGGATACGGTTGAGCACCGCCTGCGCCGAGTAGCGTCCGTCGCCGACGGCAGCGTACACCTCCTCCGCATTGGGCAGGTTGAGCTGCTTCGCTACCAGCTCGAGAGCCTCGGCGTGCAGCACCTCTTTCGGATCTAGCCCGAGCCGTTCGACTTCCCGCTCCAGCATCTCCCTGCCCCGCGCTACGTTCTCGGCGTGCGCTTGCTTGCGGAAGTATTGCTTGATTTTGCTGCGGGCATGTGGGGTCTTGACGAAGTTCAACCAGTCGCGACTAGGGCGGGCGTTGGGGCGGGTGATAATCTCCACGATATCGCCGTTTTTCAGCTGGTAGTGCAGGGGCACGATGCGCCCGTTCACTTTCGCCCCAACACAGGTATTGCCCACGTCCGTATGCACTCGGTACGCGAAGTCCACTGGCGTCGAACCCGCTACGAGGTCAATCACGTCACCCTTTGGGGTGAAGGCGAACACCTGGTCGTTGAACAGCGTCTCCACGACCGAGCGCAAGAACTCGGTGGAGTCCTTGCCGTCTGCCTGCCATTCAAAGAGTTGCTGGCGCAGCATTCGCATCCGCTGCTCGAAGCGGTCTTCCGAGGTGCCTCCCTCTTTGTATTGCCAGTGCGCGGCGATACCGAAGTCAGCAGTGCGGTGCATCTCCCAGGTGCGTATCTGCACTTCCAGAGGCTGCTGACGGGGACCGATGACCTTCGTGTGCAGCGATTGGTACATATTCGGCTTCGGCTTGGCGATATAGTCGTCGAATCGCCCAGGGATAGGCAGCCACAGGTCATGCACGACGCCCAGCGCATGGTAACAGTCGGGCACAGTGTCCACAATCACGCGGATTGCCAACAGGTCGTAAATCTGGTCTAGGTCGATCTCCTCCTTCAGCATCTTCTGGTAGATGCTGTAGAGGTGTTTGGGTCTGCCGTGCACCTCAGCGCGGATTCTTTCCCGCTCCAGCCGCTCCTTGAGGATACGGATGGCTTCGTTGATGTCCTCTTCACGCTCCTTGCGCGTGCGTTGCACTCGCGCGGCAAGCTCGGCGTACTTCTCTGGCTCCAGATACTTGAAGGCAAGGTCTTCCAGCTGCCACTTGATTTGCCAGATACCTAGGCGGTGCGCCATCGGGGCGAGGATTTGCAACGTCTCGGTGGCGATTTTGACCTGTCGCTCGCGCGAGAGGGCGTCGAGAGTGCGCATGTTGTGCAGGCGGTCTGCCAGCTTGATAATCATCACGCGCAGGTCGCGCGACATCGCCACGAAAATCTTGCGCAGGTTGGCAGCAGTCTGCACGAGGTCGCGCTTGCGTTTGCGCTTCTCCGAGTCGGTGGTCTCCTCCAGTTCGCGCTCGACGTCCAGGTAGCTCGCCAGTTTCGTGACGCCATCCACCAGCAGCGCGATTTCCTCGCCAAACAAGAGGCGGATATCGTCAATGGTGATGCGGGGGTTGCCGTTTTCGTCCTTGCCGTCTTCGACCACGTCGTGCATCAAGCCTGCGGAGATGGTCGCCACGTCCATCTCCAGCTCCGCAAGGATGCCCGCTACTGCCAGAGGATGGGTGATGTAGGGCTCTCCGGAGGCTCGCCGCTCCCCACGATGGATGTACTCCGCGACCCGATACGCCCGTACGATGGTGGAAGTGTCCGCCTGTGGATGATACTCGCGCACCCGGTCCAGCAACGCGAGCAGCTCTTCAGGCAGCTCCACCTCGCTATCATGAAGGATATGTCCCAGCTCGGTCTGAGTCATGGTCGCGGCTCGCGGTGGGAGCGACTGATATTATTATTCTATTATACCCGAACTGTGTCGGACGTCATGTACCTTCAGTTGAATCTCACGCCTACCGTTGAACTCGTTCCACTGGGGGGTGCACACTAAGTCTACTTCGTCTCCCACGTAGAATCGATCATCGTAATCGCCCATGCCGAAGGCGATACACCCTGTCGGAGGCAGGGCTTCTCCACGCACAATAAACTTCCAGTGCGCGCCGTCACCTCCCACACGCTGCTTCCCCAGTATGGTCAGACCTCGCGTGAGGAACAGAGGTTCTGGATTGCCATGCCCAAAAGGTTCTAGGCGCTCCAGCTCATCCACCAATTGTGAGGTGATGTCGGCGGGTTCAATCTCAGCGTCGATGTCCAGCTGGGGTAGCAGGTCCTCAGGAGACATCCACTCATGCGCCAGCTGGTTGAGGTGCTCGCGCAGTGGTTCAATGTGCTCTGTGCGGATGGAGAAGCCCGCTGCCAGCGTGTGACCGCCGCATTCGATAAAAAGGTCACGCCGCGCCTCGATGGCACGAAAAATATCGTACGCGCGGACGCTACGCGCGGAGCCACGTCCAATCCCCGACTCCGCGTCGATGGAAATCATCACAGTGGGGCGGTGGTATCGCTCGAGCACCTTGCTGGCGACGATGCCGATGACGCCGCTATGCCAGTCCCGCTCCGCTAGCACCAACACCCATTCCTCGCGCAGGTCGCGCGTGGCAACCTGCTGCAGCGCCTGCTCTAGAATGCGCTGCTGTTCTGCCTGACGACGACGATTATGCTCTTCCAGCTCTTCCGCTAGTCGCTGTGCCGTGAGCAAGTCATCCGTTGTCAGCAGCTCCAGCGCAATGTTCGCATCGTCTAGACGCCCCACTGCGTTGATACGCGGTGCAAGCGCGAACTGCACCATGCGCATCGTCACGGGGCGGTCGGTGGGCAGCCGGGATACCGACAGTAACGCCTGCACGCCCGGTCGCTTCGACTGGGGAAGAGCGGGTAACCCGTGCCAAGCGTACACACGGTTCTCTTCCAGCAGGGGCATCACATCCGCAATGGTGCCTAAAGTGGCAAGGTCGAGAAAGTAGTTGCGATAGTTCTGCGGCGAAAACCCCTTCGCCCGTACCAATGCCTCACCCAGACGGTAGCTCACCCCTACACCGCTCAGGTTGGGGAAGGGATATCGCGAACTAGGCAGATGCGGATTCACCACAGCAAGCGCGCGTGGAACCTCCTCTCCGGGCTCGTGGTGGTCGGTGATAATAACGTCGATGCCCAGCTCGCGGGCGCGTTCTACCACTGCGTGCGCTTGAATTCCGCAGTCGCAGGTGAGGATGAGCGAGACGCCTTGTCGATGTGCCTCCTCGACCACAGGCAGACGGATATCGTAGCCTTCCCGCTTGCGGTGGGGCACTCGCGCCTGCACCCGCGCGTGCAACTTGTTCAATGTGTGAAACCACAGCGCCGCGCTGGTGACCCCGTCTACGTCGTAGTCGCCGTACACCAGGATTTTCTCCCTGCGCTCTATCGCTTGCAGGAGGCGATGGACGGCGACCTCCGCATCGGGGAGCAGGAAGGGGTCGGGAAGGTGTTCCCAGTCCGGACGCAGGAAGCGCTCCGCCTGTTCGGGGGCGGTGATACCGCGATTCACCAGCAACTGCGCCAGGATTTCGCTGATGTGGAGCTCTCGTTGGAGCCTAGCAACAATTTCAGGATGTCTCGGTTGAACGGTCCAGCGTATGTTCCGTGTCACGTTCCCCGCCACTGCTCTCCCCCAACATAGCATGTGTCACTACAATCTATCAGCTGCTCTGGTCGCCTTCTTCCCTTCCCCTCCTGCTGTCGGGGGTAGGGGAGGAGATAGTGGGTGTCCCATCGCGTTCACGAGGCGCTCTTCGGCTCACCAGGAGGTTCGCCCTCCAAAGACTTCAACCTGGAAGGCGAGGCTCCCTCCGAGCCGTCTGCCCTGTCATGCTGAGCCACAGGCGAAGGGTCTCTGTAGCCTCGCCAGAACGAGATTCTTCGCTTCGCTCAGAATGACATCTGGAGGGTGAGGCTCCTGCCGAGCCGTCTCTCCTGTCATGCTGAGCTGCAGGCGAAGC
>JANWXG010000066.1 GCA_025057335.1 bacterium
TGTATCAAAAATGATTGGATAGCCTGTTGGCTATCCAATAGGCTCACGCCCTCCAGCTCTGACCTGATACTGCTGATTGACCAGTCAGAGCTGGAGCCCTGCCCTGGCAGTAACCACCTTCAGAAGTGTATCACAACCCTCTTGCGAACGTCAAGCGCCCGAGAGGTTGCTTGCAAGGTTCCTCACGCAACCTCACTGCGCACAGAAGCAGTTCTCGCAGTGTGGGGGAGAGAGAGCGCACTGAAGTGCGCCACTACAAACAAGAGGGGCTTGTAGTGAAGCACGTCAGCGCTTCCCGTGACGGGCGAGGCTCCCGCCGAGCCGTCCTTCGTGTCATGCTGAGCGTGAGCGAAGCATCTCAACCTGCTCAGCGAGACCCTTCGCTTCGCTCAGGGTGACAAGAAGGCGCAGAGGGCGAAGCCGAGCCGTTGGATTTCAGTGGTCGCGACGGAGCGCGACCCTCCAGAGACTGGAGGTATGCGCTCTGGTGCATCCGCAGGCGCTGAGCGGGGAGGCAAGAGGAAGGCGTTTTGCTATCATGCTGAGCCGAAGGCGAAGCATCGCATCCTTGTCATGCTGAGCGCCAGAGAAGCATCTTAACAGGCAAAACAAGATTCTTCGCTTCGCTCAGAAGGACAAAAAGCGCTCAGAATGGCGACGGGGCTGGAGGGCGAGGCTCCCGCCGAGCCGTCTGGTGTCATGCTGAGCCGAAGGCGAAGCATCTGAGATTCCTTGCTGCACTCACAACGACATGGGCGCACTGACGTGCGCCACTACCAGCACGAAAGTGCACCCGAACCAGCCCTACAGCTTGTAGTGAAGCACGTCAGTGCTTCCCCTTGACAAACGACATAGACTTCAGCATGACGAAGGGTGCTCAGACTGACAACCGGTCTGGAGGGCGAGGTTCCCGCCGAGCCGTCTGCCTGCCTGCGCAGGTTTCCGTAATCCGCACAGGCGCATTTCGAGTGCCCTGCCCCTGACCTCAGCCGAGAGGGAACACTTTCCCGACTTTCTCGTTCAGCCTCCATTCAGCTTGACAGCCTGCCTCCGTATCAGCCACACTAGGGGTAGCGTCGGCACACAGGGGAAAACAGGTTCGTGCGAGACAACCCGCTGGTCAGCATCATCATCCCGGCATACAACGAAGCCGATACCATCGTGCAGGCGATAGAGCGCGTACGTGCGGTGCCCCTGCAGAAGGAGATTATTGTGGTGGACGACGGTTCTACCGACGAGACAGCCGCTCTATTGGCGCAGCAGTCCGATGTGGTGGTACTGCGCCACGAGCGCAACCAGGGTAAGGGCATGGCAATACGCACTGCTATCGCGCACGCGACGGGCGATATCATCATCATTCAGGACGCCGACTTAGAGTACGACCCGATGGACATCCCCCGCGTCATTGCCCCGATTGCGGAGGGCAAGGCGCAGGTGGTATATGGTTCTCGCTTTCTTACCACCAGGCGTCCGAAGGGGATGCGCCTGCCCAACTGGCTGATTAATCGCCTGCTGGCGGCGATGGTGCGCTGGCTCTACTGGCATCCGCTCACTGACGAAGCCACCTGCTACAAAGCCTTTCGCGCCGACCTGCTCAAGAGCGTGCCCCTCACCTGCCAGCGATTCGAGTTCTGCCCCGAGGTGACCGCCAAGGTGATTCGGCGCGGAGTGAAGATTGTGGAAGTGCCTATCTCCTACGAGGCACGCACTACCTTGCAGGGCAAGAAAATCCGCTGGTGGGACGGCGTGGAAGCCATCTGGACGCTGCTGAAGTGGCGGTGGAAGCGATTTTAGACGGTTATCGCCCCAGCACTTTCAGCCTCAGGGCAATCAGATGGTTACGCAATACCAACAGATTCGCCCGCAGCCATAGCCCCAGCGGGATAAGCGCCCTACTCCAGAGAGGCATTCGACGCGCGTAGTGCTTCCCGAAGAACAGACGGTGACTGCGGTGGAACTGCCGAATCATGGCGTTGACCGCTTTGTCACTGCTGCGCCCGATGGCGTGAGTGACCACCGCTTCAGGATGGTACACTACCTTCCAGCCGACCTCATGCGCGCGCCAGCACAGGTCAACGTCCTCGCAGTACATGAAGAACTGCTCATCGAAGCCCCCCAGCTGCTCCCATGCTTCCCGACGCACCATCATGGCACAGCCCGACACCCAGTCCACCTCCCGCGTGTGCGCGTGGTCGAAATCGGTCATCAGGTAGTCGCGCACGAAGCGGTTGCGCGGAAAGAGCCTGCCCAGCAGTGTGTTGCGAAACAGTCCCGCTTCATACACTGGGAAACGCCGACAGGAATACTGCAGCGAGCCGTCGGGATTGAGCACCTTGGGAGCGATGATGCCAACCTCGGGATGGGCGTCGGCATAGTCTACCAGTGCCTTCAGCGCGCCCGGATGCGCCTGCGCGTCGGGGTTGAGCAACATCAGGTACCTCCCCTGCGCCAGTAGCGCTGCGCGGTTGTGCGCCCTGCCGAAACCTTCGTTCAGACGGTTCTCAATGAGCTTCACCTCGGGGAACTCGCGCTTCACCATCGGCACGCTGTCGTCCCACGAGGCGTTGTCTACCACGATAATCTCCATCTGCACGCCTGGGTGGCGCGAGGGATGCAGCGAACGCAAACATTCGCGCAGGTCGTCCCGCGTGTTCCAGTTCACGATAATGACGCTCACGTCAGGCTTTTCGCTCACCTTGCCAGCCCTCGCGTCCCCTGCCCAGCGTGCGGAGCCAGGCGTTCAGGAAGATGCTCGCCCGTATCAGCCAGTATACTGGTTTCGGCAGGCGATGCCGGTAGTGCTTCTCGTAAAACTTCTGCAGCGAGCGATGGGATTCCCATATCATCTGCGGACGCACCTGCCTCGTGCTTGCCCCGCCGTGATGGATGATGACTACGCCCGGGTGGAACACCATCCGCAACCCCTGCTGCTTCGCCCGGTAGCACCAGTCCACCTCATTGAAGAAGATGGGGAACCTCTCATCCATCAGCCCCACGGCTTGCACCGCACGCCGGGAGAGCATCAGAAAAGTGCCCATCGGCTGGTCTACCTCGGCAATCTGGTCGTAAGTGAACCAGGTCATGCGGTATGCGCCGAAGCGCCGCGAGTGGGGAAACAGCCTTGCCAGTCCCAAATACTCCCACATCACCGCTTCGGGTTCCGGGAATCCGCGCACCGACCGCTGCACGCGCCCATCGGGGTAGACCAGCTTCGCCCCCAGCGCCGCTACATCAGGATGCTCGCGGAGATACTGCACCGCGGTGTCCAGCGCGCCCTCTGTGACCTCCGTGTCGGGGTTGAGCAGGAGGAGATATTCGCCTTGCGCCTTCTGCAACAGCAGGTTGTTGCCTGCTGCGTAGCCCAGATTGCGCTCGGAGGCAACCAGATGCACCTCGGGGAACTCCGTGCGCACCATCTCCGCGCTACCGTCGGGCGAGGCATTGTCCAGCACCCACACCTCCATCGGCTCGGAGAGAGGGTATCGGCGCAACGACTGCAGGCACGCCCGAAGCAGCTCGCGCGTGTTCCAGTTCACGATGAGGATGGAGAGGGTCATAACAGCTCCCTCAACTCGCGCACCAGCACGTCAGGCGGATGGTGACGGAAGGGGTTGATAGGCACGTCCAGACGCCAGATACCTACTGTGCGACAGCCCGCCGCCCTGCCTGCCTCCACGTCCATCCAGTAGTCGCCGACCACTACGCATTGCGGGGGCGCCACACGCCACTCCTCCAGCGCAACCATCACGTGCTGCGGATGCGGCTTCACCTTGTCCACGTCGTCGCGGCTCACGAGCAGGTCATGCGGTATCTGCAGCGTGCTCAGGGTACGCAAGGCGACCTCCCGGTCGTTGCGGGTAATGATACCGATGCGAGTGTCTTGCGCTCGAAGCACCTCCAGCAGGTCATACATGCCGGGCACGGGGCGAGGCGAAGCGCAGTACGCCATCTCCATTGCCTGCAGGCGGGCGAAGGCGCGTTTGCGCAGGGTTTCTCCTGCCTCCGCCTCTCCACGCAGACGTAGCGCGTCTACCGCTCGCTCCACGATGCTCAGCGCGTCCAGATCCTGCAGGGGGCGAGCATCGATGCCATACTCTGCGACAAGCTGCAGAGTGGCGTCGCGCAGCCGAGAAAAGTCGATGCCCGTCTCAACCAGCGTGCCGTCGAGGTCAAACAGCACTGCCTCTGCCTGTTCGAAGATGACGTGCATATCTGGATTATACCAGCCCCTGCGCGGGCAGGAGAAGGGGCGCGCAAACGGCATTGACGACCATCTTCGCCGTGCGATAACATAGCCTCAGAAAGCAACTGGAGGTGGTGAGATGTCTGAAAGGCAAGAGACCTTTCCGCTGCCCCGTTACGAGTGCTACCGCACTGCGGACCGTATCCGAATCGACGGTGCGCTCGACGAGGCGACTTGGAAACACGCTCCCGCAATGCGGCTGGTGGTATGGAAAGACGGCTCTGCGCCAGAGCGCGAGACGCGCGTGAAGATGGCATGGGATCAGAAGAATCTGTACCTCGCGTACTGGGTACAGGACGAGAGCATCCGCAGCAAGCTGCGCCGTCGAGACGACCCCCTGTGGACGGAGGAGGTGGTAGAGTTCTTCGCCGACGCTGGGGGCGACCTCGTGGACTACTGCGAGTTCGAGTGGAACGGGATAGGGGCGTGCGTCGACCTGCTCTGCGTGTGGTTCGAGGAGGGACGGTGGCACGCCTTCACGGAGTGGGACGCCAAAGGTATGCGGTGGGCGGTGAGAACGGGGAAGACCGTCATTGACGGCGCAGAGGTGCCCGGCTGGCAGTGCGAGGTCGCTATTCCGTTCAGCGTGTTCCGCGACGCGCCGAGGCTACCTCCTGCCGACGGAGACGTCTGGCGCATCAACCACTACCGCATCGAAATGAGCGGCAGGGAGACAGAGTATACCTGCTGGTCGCCCGTGCTGGGAGAGACCGTGTTGTATCACCGTCCCTATCGGTTCGGCTACCTGGTGTTTCGGGATGTAACGATCGCAACGGTCTCCTCGGCAAAGCGGTCGTCTGTGTGACGTCGAGATATGCCCAGCAGCGATGCGATGACGCTTGCCAAGAAGATGCGGAGCCTCTGCCTTGAGTTTCTATGTTGCCTGGATGGGCAGAGCTAGCTGTCCCACTGGCGCCATCCGCAGGCGATTGTGCAGTTGCTCGCGCAGCATCTCCCCTTCAGAAGGTACAAAGGGATATGCATTGTAGGCTAAGAGGGAATTATTGTCTGAGGGGGCGTTTTCCCCTACGTAGACGAAGAGGGGAGTCCAGCCGTTTCGAAGGTTCTCTACAGCGCCTGCCCATGTGCCGCCCTGCTCTTCCTCACAAGCCATCACTAAGGCAAACTCCGCTAGGGCATAGATAACCTTGTTACGTCCCATCGCGTTGCCCACTGTGAAACCACTTTGGGGATGGTAGGGCGAGATGAGGCATAGCTTGTCTGCCAAAAGGTAGTCACGCAATGAGGTTGAAGTAGCGATTCGTGCAAGGTCTGCAGCCAGTACTCCAACACACGTTCCCCCTTCTTCCAGAGCACCCAACATGGCTGCGCGGTCGACACCTTTCGCGCCTCCCGAGACAACCGTCCACCCTTCGCGAGCGCATCGATTAGCGACGCAACGGGTTACCTCCAGCAGAGCCTCGCTTGCCCGCCTTGACCCGACGATAGCCAATCCTCCCTGCTTCAGAAGTTCGGGATTGCCGAAGCCGTGCAGCAACACGGGAGCGTGCTTGTAGAGCTTTTCGCGGAGCAGGGGAGGATATTCCGCATCGTCCCAAGAGGCGATCCACATGCCAGCGTTGCTCCATCGCTCTAGCCATAGCGCTAGCTGCGCCCCACGCCCTAGCAGAGCCTCGACGCGCCCAGCGGATACCTCCGTGTGCGTTTCCATCTCCAGCAGTAGCAACGAGACGTCAGGAGACAACATGATTTCCAAGGGATATCCCTTCCCCTTGAGCCAGTCTACTAGTCGCACATACTCTGTTTGAGAAAGGGGCTGGACAGGGTCATCTCCCGTATGAGCACACAACAGGACAGCAACCTGCGTATTGGGCTGTAACGGATACATCTCTCATCCTCCGCGCAAAACCTGCTTCGCCAGAGCGATGGGGAAAACGGGTCCGCTCCCTGCTCGGCGCAAAAGCACAGCAATCACTGTGAGCGTCCACCCAGAGTCTACCACATCGTCCACTAGAAAAACAGGCTGAGATATCCCGCTCCAGGGGTCTACCTCGAACGCACCATCCAGGTTGCTCACTTGATGGAAACTGTTTTGCATCTCCTTCTGGGGGTGCGTTTCTCGTACTTTGCGCACACAAGCCACAAAAGGTATCCCCAATCTTTGAGCAAGGCGCTGGGCAAAGTTGGGTACGAGATGAGGGTGCCGCAGCGAGGGCACACAGGTAAGCCACTGCGGAGCAGGTTGGGGTTGCCAGCGACGAATCATCTCGACCATCCCCTCAACCAGCTGATCGCTATAGAAGCCATCTATGTATTTCCCTTGCCTTACCAGCGTCCCCCACCCTGCGTCGCCCCACAGGCAGAGCGCACGCCCCTCCAGCGGTCGTAGCTGCTCGGGGATTTTGCTCTGCCCCTGAGCAAGAGACAACCCCTGACGAGAGGGCCACATTTTGCGTGGCTCTAGAGGCACCTCAGAACGGCGCAGAAAATGTATCGCCTCGCGCACGGTCACTTCGTTCACTTGTATGGGCACGATGGGCTCGCCACGGCAGACGGCGCACCGACCGCAGGGCTGTGCGTAGGGATCGTCCAGGGCACTTTGTAGGAAGAGCATAAGGCATTGCGTACTCCGCAAATACTGCTGCATCTGTTCCTGTTCTGCCCGACGCAAGGCAGTCAGCCGCTGGATTCGCTCCGTGTCAGGCACGTAGGCTACGGGCGCCAGTACGTATTTGCCTCCCATCTGCAGAATAGGTGAAGGTGTTTCCGACGCAAGCAGCCGCAGTACTTTATCCAGCTGCTGGCGTGAGAGGTTCACCTGCTGCTCCATCTCGTTTAGGCTCAAGCCAGCGCTGCTGCGGCGCAGCGCGTTCAACACGGCTTCGGTGTGTGCTTGAGGTGGGAAGGCAGTGCGGATGAAGTAGTCAACGACCTCGTCGTCTTCTTCTCCCCCTAGCAACACGATGACAGCTTGCTCCAGCGCCCTACCCGCTCTACCGATTTGCTGGTAATAGTGCACTACGGAGCCTGGACGCTGGAAATGCACTACGAAGCCCAAGTCGGGCTTATCAAAGCCCATGCCGAGCGCAACCGTTGCTACCAGAGCTTTCACTTCGTTTTGCAGCAGCTTCTGCTCTAGCTCTTCCCGCAGGGCGTTGTCCAGGTCAGCGTGGTAAGAATACACTTCGTATCCCCTCGACCTTAGCCAGCGAGCCACTCTCTCCGCGTCGGCGACGGTGAGGGCGTAGATGATGCCGCTGCCAGGGAGAGCATCTAGATGTTCTGCCAACCAGGCAAGACGCTCTGCCTGCGACGGCAGGACGATGTTCTGCAGCTGCAGGCTGCGTCGGGCGAGGGAGCCGCGCTGAACGCTAATCCCTTCACCCAGTTGCCGTCGGATATCTTCTACCACTCGGTCGTTGGCGGTAGCGGTCGTCGCGAGCACGGGCACGTTGCCGGGCAGTAAGCGTAGTATGCGCACGATGCGCCGATAATCTGGGCGGAAGTCATGTCCCCAGTCGGAGATGCAGTGCGCTTCGTCCACAATCAACATCACGATGCGAGAGGCAATTCGCTGCAGGATTCGCTCATAGAATTCAGCGTTTGCCAGTCGTTCTGGGCTAATGAGTAGCAGGTCTACCGTGTCGGCGAACAGCTTAGATTCGACAGTATCCCATTGGTGAGTATTGGCAGAATGAATAGTTTCAGCGTGGATGCCCATCCGCTCTGCCATCTCGACCTGGTTGCGCATGAGGGAAAGCAGCGGAGAGATGAGCAACGATAGCCCTTTGTTGCCGTTATGCTCGCGCAGTAGTCTGGCTGCAATGAAGTAGACAAGACTCTTGCCCCAGCCAGTGCGCTGTACTAGCAGCAGCCGCTCTCGGCGCGCGACGAGAGCTTCTATAGCCTCCCACTGCCCTTCACGGAACGCTGCGGAAGGATTGCGCAAGGCAGTTTGCAGCAGCCTCAAGGCGCGTGCATACAACGTCTCCACAACGCCAACCTCCAGTCAATCTGGAGGTATGTTCTCTATCTCTTTCCTGTTTCCTCTGCTACGACGCTTTCGCTTGCGCTTCCTCGCGGTAGCCGCATTCCTTGTTCGAGCAGGCGACGACCACGCCTTTGCGTCCGCTCGCCTTTTCCACTAGCAGCGCCCCACACTGGGGGCACATTCTACCCACTGGTTTGTCCCACAGGGTGAAGTCGCAGTCGGGGTAGCGGTTGCAGCCGTAGAACACTTTGCCACGCAGCTTGCCCCGACGCGCCCTGCGCTCCACAATCTGCCCCTGCTTGCAGGCGGGGCAGGTCACGCCCAGTGATTTTTCCAGTGGCTTGCGTGCGCCGCAGGTCTCGTTGCTACACGCCAGATAGTCGCCATACCTGCCCCAGCGAATCACCATCGGCGAGCCGCACTGGTCGCAAGTTTCGTCGGAGGGGCGGTCGGGCGGCACAGGCTCGCCGCTGGGGGTCACTTTGACCACGGTCTTGCATTCAGGGTAGCGTGAGCAGCCAAGGAACTTGCCGTATCGCCCCTCACGCAGCAGCATCTTCGCGCCGCAGGTAGGGCAGGTGTAGTCGGTCTCCTTCGGCTCGATGCGCACAAACTCGCTGCTCCTCTCCGTCTCCGCCAGGCGCTGGGCAAACGGCTCGTAAAAGGCGCGCAGCACTTCGCGCCACTCCTGCTTGCCCTCCTCAATTTCGTCCAGCTGCTGTTCCACACTAGCGGTGAACCGCACGTCCAGAATGTCAGGGAAGTGTTTCACCAGGTAGTCGGTCACGGCAACGCCCAGCTGGGTAGGGTAGAACTTCTTGTCGCGCAGCTCCACATAGCCGCGCTCTACAATCGTGGAGAGGATGGTAGCGTAGGTGCTGGGTCTGCCGATGCCCTTCTCCTCCAGTGCCTTGACCAGTGTGGCTTCGGTGTAACGCGGTGGCGGCTCGGTGAAGTGTTGCTCAGGTAACAGGTCCAGCAGGGTCAGTACCTGTCCCTCCATCATGGGCGGCAGGGGTGGTCGCTCTTCGTCGCTCAGCTCACCGTTGTCCTTGCCCTCTACGTACACGCGCATGAAGCCGTCGAACTTCACGCTGGAGCCCGTCGCGCGGAAGGTGTAGCGCCCCGCCTGAATGTCCACAGTGACCACGTCCAGCACTGCCGACGCCATCTGGCTAGCGATGAACCGTTGCCAGATGAGGCGATACAGTTCATACTGCTCCTTCGAGAGGTAGGGCTTGACCGATTCGGGCGTGCGCACAACGACAGTAGGGCGGATGGCTTCGTGTGCATCCTGAGCACCCCCGCGCGAGCGGTATTGGGGCGGCTTTTCGGGCAGGTAGCGCTCGCCGAACTCCTTGCCGATGTAGTCGCGCGCCTGCGCCTGCGCCTCAGCGGCGACGCGGGTGGAGTCGGTGCGCATGTAGGTAATCAAGCCGACGGAGCCCTGCGCTCCCAACTCCACGCCTTCGTACAGCTGCTGGGCAATCTGCATGGTGCGCTTTGCGCTGAAGCCCAGCTTGCGGGCAGCTTCCTGCTGCAGGGTGCTGGTGATGAAGGGCGGCGAGGGGTTGCGCTTGCGCTCACTGCGCTTGATCTTCTGCACGACATACTGCGCACCCTGCAGCTCCTGCACGACCGCATTCGCCTCCTGCTCGTTGCGCAGCTCCAGCTTCTCGCCGTCGCGTAGGCGCAGGGTGGCGTCGAAGGCATTGGCTTCAGTATCGGGCGTCAGGCGGGCGGTAATCGTCCAGTACTCTTCGGGCACGAAGGCTTCGATCTCACGCTCGCGCTCCACTACGAGCCGCACCGCCACCGACTGCACGCGCCCCGCGCTGAGTGTGTTACGGCTCGCCTTCTTCCAGAGCAGGGGGCTGAGGCGGTAGCCGACGATGCGGTCGAGGATGCGCCGCGCCTGCTGGGCGTGTACACGGTTCATGTCGATGTCGCGCGGGTGCTGAAGCGCCTGCTGCACCGCCTGACGGGTAATCTCGTTGAACTCGATACGCCGCGCCTGGTGGAGATTCAGCGCCTCCCTGAGGTGCCAGGCGATGGCTTCGCCCTCGCGGTCAGGGTCGGAGGCGAGGTAGACCTCCGACGCCTGCTCCGCCGCTTCCTTCAACTTCTTCAGTACGTCCTGCCGTTCGGGGAGCGTGATGTAGGTGGGCGTGAAGCCGTCCTGCACGTCCACGCCGAAGTCCTTTTCGGGCAGGTCGCGCACGTGTCCCATCGAGGCTTCCACGCGAAACTCGTCGCCCAGGAAGTTCTTGAGCGTTCTGGTCTTCGCAGGCGACTCCACGATGATGAGCGCCTTTGCCGTTTCCTCCGCCTTCGCTCTACTCATAGCCCAGCTCCCTCAACGCACGCGGGTCTCGTCGCCAATCGGGCATGACCTTCACCACTAATTCCAGATATACCTTACTCCCGAGGAACAGTTCCAGCTGTTTGCGTGCCTCTTGCCCAATCTGTTTGAGCATCTGTCCGCCTTTACCGATGACGATGGCTTTGTGCCCTTCGCGTTCCACAATCAGCTCGGCACGGATATACTGTACCCCGTTCTCACGCTCCTCCCAATTGGTGACGCGCACAGCGATGCTGTATGGTATCTCTTCGCGCAGCAGGCTCATCGCCTGCTCGCGCACGATTTCCGCCGCCCAGTCCTGCCGCGACTGGTCGGAGCGGATGTCCACCGGGTAGAAGAAGGGCGACTCGGGCATTACCAGCAAGACCTCTTCGCGCAGGCGGTATACCGCCTTCGGGTCCTTGAGCGCGGAGAGGGTGATATGCCTCTGCGCCTTGGGCAGTAATGCCGCGTATGCTTGCATCGCCTGCTCTGGGTATTTCGCTGCATCCAGCTTG
>JANWXG010000067.1 GCA_025057335.1 bacterium
GATATAGTTCTGCACCTGCCGGATGCTCAGGTCGAACACGTCGGGGGCGCGGTCGGCGGCGAAAGCCATCATCTGCTGCGCCTCGCCCAGTCCCTCAGGCAGGGCGATGCCCGTGACGCGCTCGTAGCGGTAGTGAGGATACTTCTTGAAGAAGGCGTCGAACACCGCCAGCTCCGCCTGGTTCTGCACGCCTGTGGCGCTGCGCAGGGGGATGTTCGCCAGACGAATGGTAACCGTGCCCTTCTCTTCTGCCCGTGCTAGGGTTGTCGCTAGCAGGGCAAGCAGCAGAACCAGCAACATGGCAGGACGGTATAGCCACACGATACGGCGGGGGAGAGGTTTAAACCTATCCCCCCGTCCCCCTTCCCTGCAAAGGAAGGGGGAGTAGATTGTCTCCCCTCTCTTTTTAGGAGAGGGGCAGGGGGAGAGGTAAAACCTATCCCCCCGTCCCCCTTCCCTGCCAAGGAAGGGGGCAAGGATGGCTCCCCTCTCCGCGTAGGAGAAGGGTTGGGGGAGAGGTTGACACTTCGCCCTCTTCGCAGGAGGATGGCTGGGGGAGACAAAAAAGAGCCTCAGGAGACTGCACATGTCCATCATCACCGCTACTCCGCTCGATGTAGGTCGGCATAACTTATCAGAAGGATACCGCGTTCCCCGATGCGTTGCTTCACTCGCTCACTTGTGAAAGCGTATGTGACCGCTGCACGCTCCTCCGCCACATGCTCGTAGCCCGGATGCCACAGGGCGCGCATCTCAGGCGTGTCCAGACCAGGATGGTCTACCAACAGCCACACGCCTGGCTCTAGGCGATCCAGAATCTGCAGAAGCAGCTCCTCCTTGCGCGCCGCATCTGCCTCTTGCCCACCGAGGTCTCCCACGAACTGCACGCCCTCATGTTCCAGAGGAAGCCGATACTCCTCTGAAAGCCTCTGCGTAATCTCGCGCAGCTCGGGCGTCGCCACCGGCACCCCCATGTGGCAGGAGAGATGAGAGACCTGCGGGATGTCCCTCAAGGCAATCTCCACTTGCGCTCGCAGCTCCGCCTCCACCTCGTCCAGACGATAGCCGCTCTCTAGAAAGCCTGTGCCAGGAGGATAGTCGGCACGCTGGCTGACTGTCGGCAGGAAGTGCCCGCGCGAGTCACACAGGCTGGGCGCGCATGTGATGGGCCCCCACTTGCAGCTCTCCCACTCGCTGGTCAGCGTGAGATGCACGCCTACGTCTAAATCGGGATGCTCTCGCAGCATGCGCACTGCCTCCGCATACCAGGGCGCGGGCACCATGACCTCTACGCTGCGCAGGATGCCCTCCTTGTAACAGCGGAGGCACGCCTCGTTCGCCGCATGGCAGGAGCCCATGTCGTCCCCTCTTACTATGAGACGGATGTGACTATCGTGCGAAGGAAGCGCCACTGCTTTACCATCTCGTTATACGGATAACCAAGCGCTATTGCTATTTCGAGAAAGCATCCCGCTTTCCTTCCTCTCTTGCCCTGTTCGGGAGTGATTTTGCAGCACGGGTACCCAGCTTGCCAACAGGTCTGTGAAAAGATTACAATACAGACGTTCCGTAGAGAAAGATCTCAAACGGGTGGACGGCATCACTGCAGAGCAGTCGTGCGAGCGATGCCGAGAACTCAGACATCCACATCACCGATGGGTTGAGGAGCGTACCTGTGAAGGCAGAAGACGAAAACCCCTGGCGCACGCTCTCTTCCAGACTGATTTATGACAACCCCTGGATTTCAGTGACGGAGCACCAGGTAGTAAAGCCCTCAGGCGGAGAGGGCATCTACGGCGTGGTGCACTTCAAGAACCGCGCGATCGGCGTGCTGCCCATAGACGATGAGGGCTTCACCTGGCTGGTAGGGCAGTACCGCTACACGCTGGAGCAGTACTCTTGGGAGATACCCGAGGGAGGCGGCAGGCTGGACGAGGAGCCATTGCACGCCGCGCAGCGAGAACTAAAGGAAGAGACGGGCATGGAGGCGGAGGAGTGGCGCGAAATCCTGCGGATGCACCTTTCCAACTCGGTGACGGACGAACTGGCTATCGTCTACCTGGCGCGCGGCTTGAGGCAGGGCAACGCTCACCCCGAAGACACCGAGCAGCTACAGGTGCGCCGAGTGCCGTTGGAAGAGGCGTATCGAATGGTATGCGCGGGCGAAATCACGGACGCCATCAGCGTGGCAGCCATTCTGCGAGTAAAGCTGATGATGCTACAGGGCGAGCTGTAATCGTGATAGTGCCCTGCGCAAGGGGAGGCAGGCGCTCGTCTGTTCTCACCTTGCTTCGATACTCGGGCGTGCGCGCAAGTCGCTCTTGCTGTGAGATGTCGCGCGCTATCTACCTCCCCGCGCTAGCAGGAGCTGTCTCACGCGCTCCCTCCATGCGCTCCCGGCGGCGGCGCAGCGCGTTCGACAGCGCCTCATACTCCTGCGGGGTCACCCGAATTTGCTCCTGCCCGCTCGGCAAGGGAGCAGTGACCGCACCCGCTCGGGAGCGTGACGTCCACCACCAGGCACCCGCTAGTATCACTGCTGTAGCGACCAGCAGAATGGCTACCGCAACAGGAGTAGGTATCTCGCGCGAGCGTCGCATGAACGCCTCTCTCAATACACTCGACACTGGCTGTAGTCCGACGCCGAGCGCGGGCACAGGCGACGGATATAGTGATTGGCGCTGTGGTCGAAAAAGTACTTCACATGACCATCAGCGAACGCCATATTCAGACCCGCTGGGCGAGTGCGTCCATCAAAGTCCAGTTCGAGGTCCACTGCCCACTGGTCGCTCTCGCCAGAGTGCGCGCCCATCCAGTCTTCCCACCAGGTGACCTGTATTGCGGGCGCTGCGAGCGAGGCGAGAGGGTATCCCGCCAGGGTGGAGTCTTTGAACACCTGTAGAGCTCCACCCTAGGTGCCATCGCCCTCGCACCACCAGCTGAGCCAGTCCTTGTAGCAGTAGTTGTGTGGGGCGCCAGGCTCCTTTGCGCGAATGGTCGGGCACTGGAAGATGCCCTCGTTCTTGCTGTAGGGTAGCAGCGCGCTCAGGATGTGGATGCGCGGCGTTGGGAAGCCACACCAGACGACCCCAAACGAGTTAGGATGCCACTCCACGCCGAGGTAGCGCTTAGGCTGACCTGGCGAACCCCAGTCGGTAGCGCCCCACCAGTTGTTGGCGGCAACGGGGAACACCTCATCATAGTCCTGAAGATACATCAACAACGCCAGGTTGATGTTCTTCATGTTGGAAGTACAGGTAGCGAGGCGCGCCTTCTCTCGCGCCTGCGCAAAAACGGGGAACAGGATGGCTGCCAGAATCGCAATAATCGCAATAACCACAAGCAGCTCTATCAACGTGAATGCACGCCTCATGGCTCCTCCTTGTAACACGCTTTGTGGATTGGTAACATGGGCATTGTACCATGCTGTCTAGCTCGGTGTCAACGTGTGAGGAGGGTGTTCTCGAAAGGGAGTAGCACAACGATGCACGCTAGTAGTCCCCCGCCATGCGCCCGCTGCGCAACACCACTCCATCGCCTTGAATTCCGAACGACAACAGGCGAAATTCATTCACTGGATGGTCACGCTCCGTCGTGACCGTGTGGAGGCGACGGAGCGCCTCCCTCCAAGCGAGTGATGGCTCGTCGTGACCCTCTGTGGGCGGACGCGACAGAGCGCGTCCCTCCAGTAGAAGGGCATCTCTGGCGACCGTGAATCCTCTGGATGGTCACGCTCCGTCGTGACCATGATGCGGGTTCTCTGGATGGTCACGCTCCGTCGTGACCCCTTGCGGACGCGAAGGTGCGCTTTCCTCCAGTGGCGGGCGCATCTCTGCCGACCGTGAATCCTCTGGAGTGGGCGGACGCGACAGAGCGCGTCCCTCCAGTAGAAGGGCATCTCTGCCGACCGTGAATCCTCTGGATGGTCACGCTCCGTCGTGACCCTCTGTGGGTAATTTCAGTGCCAGCTAAAACGGGGAAAGCGAGTTTCTCAGTCAGTCACACCTCGTTCGGGTCAACGCCTAGCTCGCGCAGCTTCTGCGCCAGTCGCTCGGCGCGCTGGCGTTCCTTTTCCAGTTCGCGAGAGATGGCATCTGCCCGTTCTCGTTCCCGCTCCGCCCTCCGGCGCAGCTCTACGTAGGGGATGAAACGCTCGCCGTCAGGACGATAGGCTACTAGCGCGCTCCCCTCCAGCGCGAAGCGAACGCCCAGACGGGGGCTGACCCAGCTCTCCATCTGTTCAATTGGCTCTAGGGTGTGCTCACGGCGTATCCAGCCGTTAAACACGCCCAGGTCGGGGTCGTACAGGTAGTATTCCTCTACCCCGTATCGCTCATAGAAACGGAACTTCTCCACCAGCTCGGCATAGCGGTTGCCCGGCGAGACCACTTCGAACACGACCTGCGGGGCGACACCCCCCTCTTCCCACTGCTTGTAACTACCTCGATGCCCTTTCGGACGCCCGAACGCCACCATCACATCGGGCGCCGTGCGGATGTCAGGTCTGCCTTCCACGGGATACCAGAGCAGGTCTGCCGCAACGAACACGTCCTCGCGGTCGGCGAATAGAGCGCACAGGTTGTCGTAGAGGTAGACGATATACTCCAGCTGCTTCGTGTTTTCCGCCATCGGTTGACCGTCCGAATCGGGATACTCGACCGTTGTTTTGGGTAGCTGCTGCACTGCCACGTGTCATCACCGTCCTTACCCTACCACGACGTTGACCAGCTTGCCCGGCACGACGATGACTTTCTTCACGGTCTTGCCGTTAGTGAACTGCTGCACTTTCGGGCTTGCCAGCGCTAGTCGCTCCAGCTCCTCCTGCGGCGTGTCGACGGGAACCACCAGCACGTCGCGCAGCTTGCCGTTCACCTGCACGACGATGTTCAGCTCTTCCGCCGCTGCTACCGCCTCTTCGTAGTCGGGGTAGGGCTGGTTGTAGGTGAAGCCCTCGTAGCCCAGCCGCTCCCACAGCTCGTCGGCGATGTGCGGCGTGAACGGCGCCAGCACCAGAATCAGCGAGTGTATCGCCTCGCTGAAGGCGGGGGAGCCTATCAGCGAGTCTTTGAGGTCGTACAACAGGTTGACCCACTCCATGATGGCAGCGACGGCGGTATTGAAGCGGAAGTCCTCGATATCCTCGCCCACTTTCTTTATCGTCTGATGCGTCTTGCGGCGCAGCTTCCGCTCCTCGGCTGTTAGATCCGCCCCCTGCAGCCGCTCCTTCCAGTCGCGCTGGTAGTGGGGCAAGGCGTCCAGAACTAGCCGCCACACGCGGTGCAGGAAGCGGTTGGCTCCGCTCACCCCCTCCTCACGCCACTCGATGGCTTGGTCGAAGGGGGCGACGAACAGTTCGTACAGGCGCAGGGTATCCGCCCCGTGCTTCTCCACCACCGAGTCGGGCGTCACCACGTTGCCCTTGGATTTGGACATCTTCACCATCACGTCGGGGTTGTCGGGGTCGGGCGCAAGCACCATGCCCTGATTGCGCAGGGTGAGGAACGGCTCTACAAAATGCACCAGCCCCGCGTCGTACATCACCTTCACCCAGAATCGGGCATACAGCAAGTGCATCACGGCGTGCTCCGCTCCGCCCACGTATACGTCCACAGGCAGCCAGTAGCGTACTGCGTCGGGATGGAAGGGGCGGTCGTTCTCGTGCGGGCTGGCGAAGCGCAGGAAGTACCACGAGGAGCAGGCGAAGCCGCCCATCGTGTCGGTCTCGCGCTCGGCGGGACTGCCGCACTGCGGGCAGGTGGTGTTCACAAATTCGGGGATGTTCGCTAGCGGCGACTTCCCTGTGCCCGTCGGTTCGTAGTGTTCCACGTCGGGCAGCAGCACGGGCAGCTGCTCTTCGGGCACGGGTACCTCGCCGCACCTAGGGCAGTGGATAATCGGTATCGGCGCGCCCCAATAGCGCTGTCGGCTGATGAGCCAGTCACGCAGGCGGTAGTTGACGCGCCGCTGACCGATGCCTCGCGCCTCCATCCACTCTGCGACCTTGCGTTTCCCTTCCTCGTTGGGCAGCCCACTGAACTCGCCGCTGTTGACCATGATGCCTTCTCCCGTGTACGCCTGCTCCAGCGGCTCACCGTTCCACCCAGGCGGGGCAATCACCACGGGGATGGGTAGCCCATAGCGCTTAGCGAAGTCGAAGTCGCGCTCGTCGTGCGCGGGAACCGCCATAATCGCGCCCGTGCCGTAGCCCATCAGCACGTAGTCGGCGATATAGATAGGCACTAGCTGCCCGTTAACGGGGTTGATGGCATATGCCCCTGTGAATACGCCATCGCGCACACGCTCGGTGGAGAGGCGTTCGATCTCCGTCTCGCGCTGGCTGCGGGCGATGTAGGCTTCCACCTCCGCCAGCCTGTCAGGAGTAGTAATCTCGCGCACGAGGGGATGTTCGGGCGCCAGCACGGCAAACGACATACCGAAGGTGGTGTCTACGCGCGTAGTGAACACGCGGAACGACTTGCCCGACGGCTTGCCCTCCGCATCGGCAACCTGCATCTCGAACTCCACGCCCTCGCTGCGCCCAATCCAGTTGCGCTGCATCAGCTTGATGCCTTCGGGCCAGTTGATGAGCTCCAGGTCATTCAGCAACCGTTCGGCGTAGTCGGTAATCTTGAAGAACCACTGGGGCAGGTCGCGCTTCTCCACAATACTCCCGCACCGCCAGCACGCGCCACCCTCTACCTCCTCGTTCGCCAGCACCGTCTTGCAGGAAGGGCACCAGTTGGCAGGGGCCGTGGAGCGGTAGGCGAGTCCGCGCTTATAGAGCAACAGGAAGAACCACTGCGTCCACTTGTAGTAGTCGGGCGAGCTGGAGTTAATCTCGCGGCTCCAGTCGTAGGAGATGCCGATCATGTTCATCTGCCGTTTGTAGTTAGCGATGTAGCGCGGCACGGTCTTGCTGGGATGCGAGCGTTTGCGGATGGCTTCGTTCTCGGCGGGCAGTCCGAAGGCGTCCCAGCCCATCGGATGCAACACGTTGAAGCCCTTCATGTGCTTGTAGCGACAGAAGGCGTCGGTCGGGATGTAGTTTCGGCAATGCCCGACGGAGAGCCCGTCTCCCGAAGGGTAGGGGAAGAAGTCTAGCGCGTAGAGCTTCGGTTTGGGGCTGAAGTCCTCCGCGCGAAACAGTTGCGCTTCCTGCCAGCGTTGTTGCCACTTGGGTTCTATCTGTTGCGGGATGTACCTCTCCTCCATGCGTGTTGACCTCCCGAACGGCTGCAATCGTATTCAGTATAACGTGACCTGCGGGGGCTTTGCAAGAGCGGCACGGCTGCGCGACGACACACCGGTGCCTATCTTGCCGACCGCTGCTGTCTACCAGCGTCAGAGAGAACGTGTAGCAAGGTGGATTTTCGGGCGCAATACCCTCAGAGGAATGAGCCGAACCCTTGCTCGCTTGCCCCGCGCCTGCTCCGTGCAGTATAATCTGATACACTACCCTTGTCACGAACAGAGGAGCAGGCGAGCGGATGGCGGAAGCGAACAACATCCCGAAAGTGTACGACCCCACTCAGGTGGAAGAGAAGTGGTATCGCTGCTGGAGCGAAAGGGGCTATTTCCAGCCCAGCGCCGACCCGAACAAACCTGTCTACTGCATCACCATCCCCCCGCCGAACGTCACAGGCTCGTTGCACATCGGGCATGCGCTCTGCTACACCATCCACGACACGCTGATTCGCTGGCGCAGGATGCAGGGCTACAACACCCTCTGCGTGCCAGGAACTGACCACGCGGGCATCGCCACGCAGAACGTCGTGGAGAAGCAACTGCGCCGCGAAGGGCTGACGCGCCACGACCTGGGCAGGGAGAAGTTCCTAGAGCGCGTGTGGGACTGGGTGCGCGAATACGGCGGCGTCATTCTGACACAGTTCCAGCGGCTGGGCTGTTCGTTCGACTGGAGCCGCACCCGCTTCACCATGGACGAGGGCTACTCGCGCGCTATCTTCGAGTGCTTCGTGCGCTGGTGGGAGGATGGACACATCTATCGCGGCAAGCGCGTGATCAACTGGTGTCCCCGCTGCCTCACTGCCCTCTCCGATATCGAAGTGGAACATGAAGACCAGCCTTCCAAGCTCTACTACATCCGCTATCCGTTCCAGGACGGCTCTGGTTACGTCGTAGTGGCGACCACGCGCCCTGAGACGATGCTGGGCGATACCGCCGTCGCTGCCAACCCCGCCGACGAACGGTATCAACATCTGTTCGGCAAGACGATTATCCTACCCCTCGTGGGCAGGGAGATACCCTTCCTCGCCGACGACTACGCCAAGCCTGAGTTCGGCACAGGCGCCGTGAAAGTGACCCCTGCGCACGACGCGAACGACTTCGAGTGTGGGCTGCGGCACGGGCTGCCGCAAGTGGTGGTCATCGACGAACACGCCCGCATGACCCCCGATGCGGGCGAACGTTACGCAGGCTTAGACCGTTACGAGGCGCGCGAGCGTGTGCTGCAAGACCTCGAGGCGCAGGGCTTGCTGGAGAAGGTAGAAGACTACGTAGTGCCTGTCGCCACCTGCGCTCGATGTGACACAGTAATCGAACCCCTGCTTTCCGAGCAGTGGTTCGTGCGCATGAAGGAGATTGCCCAGCCCGCTATCGATGCAGTGAAAGAGGGGCGCATCCGCTTCATCCCCGAGCGCTACACCCGCACCTATTTGGACTGGATGGAGAATATCAAGGACTGGTGCATCTCGCGTCAGCTGTGGTGGGGGCATCGCATCCCCGTGTGGACGACGGAAGACGGCGAATACATCGTCGCCCGCTCAGAGGAAGAAGCGCGCCAGAAGGCGAGAGGCAGGGCAATCACGCAGGATGAGGACGTGCTGGACACTTGGTTCTCCTCGGCGCTGTGGCCGCACGCCGTGCTGGGCTGGCCCGAGCAGACCGACGACCTGAAGACCTACTACCCCACCTCCGTGCTGATTACCGCGCGCGACATCATCTACCTGTGGGTGGCGCGGATGATTATGACGGGGCTGTACTTCACGGGCGACATCCCCTTCCGCGACGTGTATATCTACGCTACCGTGCTGGACGAGCAGGGACGGCGCATGAGCAAATCGCTGGGCACAGGCGTCGACCCGCTCGACCTCATCGAGATGTATGGCGCAGACGCCCTGCGCTTCGCCCTGCTGGTGCGCACCGCCAAGGGGCAGGACATCCGCTTCGCCCCTATCCGCAACGGCAGGCACAGCCAGGTGGAGGAGGCGCGCAACTTCTGCAACAAGGTGTGGAACGCTTCTCGCTTCGTGCTGATGAACTTGGACGACGAGTTCCGCCAGCGGTTCGACGGTAGCCTGCCCCCCGACGAGCAGAGGAACGACATCGACCGCTGGATTCTCAGCCGCCTGAACCACACCATCCGCACTGTCAACGCGGCGCTGGAAAGCTACGACATGGACGACGCGGCGAAGGCGGTCTACTCCTTCCTCTGGGACGAATACTGCGACTGGTATATCGAGATGTGCAAGCCGCGCCTGAACGCTGGAGGGGTCGAGCGCGAGGTTGCTCAGCGCGTGTTGAGCGTGGTGCTGGAACACACGCTCCGCCTGCTGCACCCCTTCATGCCTTACATCACGGAAGAAATCTGGCAGAGCCTGCCGCACGAGGGTGAAAGCATCATGGTAGCGCCCTTCCCCACGGAGCATCCCGAATGGCACGCGCCGCAGGCGGAGGAACGCATGGAGCGCCTCATCGAGGCAGTGCGCACCGTTCGTGCCCTGCGCACCGAAATCGGCTTCGACATCTCGCTGAAGGCGAACGTGTTCGTGGTGCCCACTTCGGCGGAGGCGAGCAGCCTGCTGCGCGAGTATGAGGGCGTGATTCGCACCCTGCAGCGCGTGGAGCCGATGATGCTGGTAGACGCTTTGCCTGAGGGCGTGAAGGCGGTGGCGGCGCACTGCGACCTAGCGGACGTGTACCTGCAGCTAGAGGCGGTAGACCTGGAGAAGGAACGCCAGCGCGTGCACAAGGAGCTCGCTGCGCTACAGAAGGAGCTGGAGCGCGTGCAAAGCCGACTGGGCAACGAGCAGTTCTTGCAACGCGCCCCGCGCGAGGTCGTGGAGAAGGAGCAGGCGGTTCAGGCAGAGTTGCTGGAGCGCCAGCAGAAGCTGCTGGAGCGGCTGAAACGGCTGGAGTAGCGCCCCCAGACCGCTGAGCGTCGCATCCCGCTCGCCCCTGCCTACGAGGAGTCTAACCTCGGGCAGCCTCGTGCAGCAGCTCCACCAGCGTGGGATGGGCGGGATAGAGCGACGCCAGAGCCTCCACCGTTCCGCCTAGAGCCATCGCGGTGGCGAGCGGAGCCAGCACGTCTGCTGCATGTGCGCCTATCGCCGCGCCGCCGAGCAACCTGCCCGTGTCCTCTTCTACCACGACTTTGACGAAGCCCTCGGTTTCGCCCAGCAGCTGCGCTTTCAGGTTGTGGGCGTATTGTGCCTGGAGCACGCGCACGCGCAAGCCTTGCTTGCGCGCCTGCGCTTCAGTAATGCCTACCTGTGCGACCTGCGGCTGCGTGTACACCGCCTCCACGACCAGTTCTGGGCGGAAAGGCGGGACAGGCACTCCCAGTGCATGACGCACCGCCACGTACGCCTGCGCCCAGCCGCGATTGAGAGTGAAAGGCGGTCCCGCCGCGTCGCCGACGGCGTAGAGGTGCGGAACAGGCGACTGCAGATACTCGTTGAGGGGTATCCCCTGCGCGGAGGAGGGTAGTCCCGCTGCCTCTAGATTCAGCCGCGATAGGTCCGACCGCCTGCCGATAGCGACGAAAGCATGAGTGCCCTCTAAACTCCGACCGTCTCGGAGGAGTACTTGCACGCCGCCGTCTCCAGCGGTCACGCTCTCCACAGGGGAGGAGAGCAGTACCTCGATGCCCATCTGCCGAAAAGCGTGCTCCAGCGCCTGCGATACTGCCTCATCCGCCCGGGGCAGCAGGCGGGGCATGTCTGTCACGACCGTCACCCTCGCGCCCAGCACGCGGAACAGGTAGGCGAATTCGCTGCCTGT
>JANWXG010000068.1 GCA_025057335.1 bacterium
CCTCCTTCCAAGAGATTTGCCCTGCTTCGTAGGCAGGATTTCTACCCTATATATAAGGCAAGATTCGTGCCAAAAGCAGGGGTTTCGGGGGTTTTGATGAAAAAATTTTTCGAAAGTTTGCTTGTCGCAGTGTCGCACGGCGCGGGACGAGGCGCAAATGCTGACCGTGCGCACGCTGGTGCTCCGGGTTGCTCCCTGCGATACGCATGAGGTGGAAGGTAAAGAGGTACCAAACTTGTCAGCGCAGACTTCTCCCTTGTGGGGAGACTTTAGCGCGTTGCCAGCCCCTCGAAGAACACGCGCAGCACATGCTCCACAATCTCCTCCGCAGGATAAGAGGACTGCTCAAGGTAGCTCAGCGTCACAAACACGTTGACCATGCCCAACAGCATGTACACGCTCTTCGTGGTATCGTGGGGTTGTATCTCTCCTTGATGCACCCCGCGGCGCAGCACCTGTTCCAGAAGCAGGAGGGTCTGCATAAATCGGCGCACGAGGTTCTGACCCTCCTCGTCGTCGCGCCGGGTTCCGACGATTTCGCGGTAGACGATGCGCACGAGGCCAGGATGCTGCTGAGCAATCTGCAGGTACGAACGCAGGAAAGTCTGTAACGCCTCGCGCGCAGAGGCGTTGAGGTTCACTGCCTGCGAGACGGCGGCATACAGCTTGTCTATCCCTTCGCGTAGCAGCGCATGGTAGAGGTCTTCTTTGTGCTCGAAGTAGTAGTAGAGCAGGGCACGGTTGACATGCGCACGCAGCGCAATCTCGCCAATCGAGGTGGCATCGAAACCACGCTCTGCGAACAACGCTTCGGCGGCGCGCATGATGCGGTCACGCGCTGTAGGACGTTTTTGAGATGTCTGCGGTTCTTGCATCTGTACTCTCCTGATTTGCCGATAGTCCACCTTGATGGCGTATCAAGGGCAAGAAAGTCTGTTTGTGCGTGTTGGGGCAACCTCCGCGAGCAGATTTTCTCTAGACAACACCGTCTCACGGTCAACCTGAGCGCAGCGAAGAAGCTTCTGAGATGCTTCGCCTTCGGCTCAGCATGACAGGAGACGGCTCAGCGGGAGCCTTACCCTCCATACTCTCTTGTCACCTTGAGCGCATCGAGGGGGCTTGAACCCCCTTCGCCTTCGGCTCAGCATGACGATGGGTTACGGCTTGGCAGAAGCCTTGCCCTCTACACTCTCTTGCCATTGTCATTCTGAGCGGAGCGAAGAATCTCGTCTTGCCCGTTGAGATGCTTCGCCCCCGCTCAGCAGGGCAGAGGCGGCTCGGCTAGATCTTTGCCCTGCCGTCCAGCGCGTGGCGACGGCATTCGCCTCACTCGCCAGCTCAATTAACCCGGTCAAACGCTTACAACAGGGTGACAAACGTCTCCTCTTCCATTTTGCCTTCGAAGCACCGTTATCCTGCTTTGTCATGGGCTGAGACGTGCTCTATCGCAGGTAGAAGCGAACGCAACAACGCTACATTCCATGATGGAACAAGCCTCTAGTGATTTCGCTTGCGAGAACCTCTGCGCATCGGGGATAAAGTGCCCCTTCTCTGCAGGGGATGGGGTATAATCCTATCAAACGGTAGTGGAGGGGTGCCGAACAGCCATGATACAACTGGATTGGAACTTCATTTTCATGCAGATATTCGCCTTTGTGTTGTGCATCACGGTGCACGAATTTGCGCACGCCGTGACCGCCTACAAACTGGGCGACCCGACACCCAAACGCCAGGGGCGTGTCACTCTGAACCCTCTAGACCACCTAGACCCGCTGGGCACGTTGATGTTAGTGCTGATGGTCATCACGGGCGCCCGAGGCATTGGCTGGGGCAGGGCGGTGCAGGTGAACCCGGCAAACTTCGAGCATCCGCGCCGCGACCTGATGCTGGTGGCAGCGGCAGGACCCTTCTCGAATCTGCTGCTGGCACTGCTTATCGCAGGGCTGTTGCGCCTACAGATTTTGCCGATGACGCCGAGCCTCGCAGAGTTCTTGGTAATGATGGTGTATATGAACATCGGGCTGATGTTCTTCAACCTGATACCCATCGCGCCGCTAGATGGTTCCAAGATCCTAGCAGGCTTGCTTCCTGCGGATGCGGCCTACCGTTACGAGATGGCGATGTTCCGCTTCGGTCCCATCTTGTTGTTAGCGTTAGTGTTCATTGTGCCAGGGGTGTTGAGCGTGCTGGTGGGCATGCCCACAGCGATGCTGGCGTCTCGGCTGTTGGGGATGGGGATGTGATACCTCCCCTCGGTATGCTTCTCGCTGTTGCTCGCTGACGTGTTCTTGCTGCCAGCGCAGGCTTTCGCCCGCTTGGCGCTCGTGCCCTCATTGTCGTGTGGCTAACGCTCCGCTAGGGGAAGCCACACCTTCATAGCTCCCGCGCCTCGGTTCGCCCAAGCGTAGTAGGGTATCCAGCAGACCTCCACTTCGCGCCACTGCGGGGACGTATACTGTGACTGCGAAAGGTATAGTGGCTGTTCCACACGGTCTACCGTATCCACCAGCGCTGTGCCTCTGACCGTGACCACACCCCCTAGCAGGGACGGCTCCCACTGGGGCGAGAGGCGCCCAACTTCCCCAGACAGGTAGAGGTCAAGCAGATTCACATTCGGCGCGTCCGCCTGCTCTACGCAGTACACTATGGGCCCCCGTCGGATGGCAGCGCTCCAACGGTCCTCCTCCACGCGCGGGTGAGCGCGTACTAGCTCCACTGGCATCGGAAGGCGAAGATGCACTACCTCGTCGCCTCGCCACTCCGCTTCGATCGTCACGTAAGAGCCGGGAGGAGCTTCCATCCGTTTGCCGTTCACCTGTAAGTCTGCCTGTGCAGCCCAGCTGGGGATACGCAGGGCTATCCCATATCGCCCTGCTGACGGGATTATCTCCACCTCTTCCGACCAGGGATAGTCGGTCGTTACTCGCAAGTGCACCTGCTGCCCGTTGGGCAGGTGCGTACGCAGCTCACTAGAGGCGTAAAGGTGCACGTACACCGTCTCCTCGCTCAGGCTATACAGGTAGCCCGGTAGTGACGCCAGCGTGCGATGGATGTTGGGTGGGCAACAGGCACAGCCAAACCACGGCGAGCGCTCATAACCGCCGCGCGATTCCAATGGGTTCATGTAGAAGTAGCGCGTGCCATCCAGCGACACGCCCGACAGGATACCGTTGTACAGCGCGGTCTCCATCCAGTCTGTGTAGCGTGCCTGTGTGTCTATCTGCAGCATGCGCCAGTTCCACATGAAACCGGCGATGGCAGCGCAGGTCTCCGCATACGCTCGCAGGTTGGGTAACTCGTAGGGCAAGCCGAACGCCTCGCCCTCGTAGCGCGCGCCCAAACCGCCCGTGATGTACACTTTGCGCAAGAACACGTCTTGCCATATCTCCTCTAGCGTCTCCCAGAGGGCGTGTTCCCCTGTTTCCATGTAGAGGTCGGCAGCTCCCGCGTATAGATACAGCGCGCGCACCGCGTGCCCGACCGCTTCCCGCTGCTCCCGGAAGGGCAGATGGTCTAATAGGTAGGTCGAGCCATCCAGCACGGACGGTTTGCGCCCACGTGCGTCGAGCATGCGCGACGCCAGCTCCAGATACCGTTGCTCTCCTGTCTCACGGTAGAGTTCGACCAACGCCATCTCCGCCTCGGGATGACCACATGCTCCCCACCTGCCTTCTGGACCGAACAGGTGGTAGAGCAGGTCGGCAAAGCGACAGGCAACGCGCAACAGCTTCTCTTCACCAGTGACGCGGTGATGTGCGATGGCAGCTTGGGTGAGATGTCCAAAGCAGTAAATCTCGTGGCCGTGATGGAGGTCGGTAAAGCGTAGTGATTTCCTTTCCCCCATGAAGTGGGTATTCACATACCCATCCTCATCTTGCGCGGCAGCAATCACGTCCACGAACTCGTCAATCCACGCCCGCAGCGTGCTGTCTTGCGAGTGCGCCCACGCCCAGCAGGCGCCCTCCAGCCACTTGTAGCCGTCGGAGTCGATGTAGCGGGGTCCCTCCACCGCGCCGGGGCGCTTGCCGCTGACAACGTAAAAGTTGGGAACCGTATGGCTCTCCCACAACTGCTGCCAGCCTGCGGTAAGACCAGCAGTGGCATTCGTGAGATAACGCTCCGTCAAAAGCCCGCCTGTCAACTTCACTTCGCACACACCAACAGGTTTGAGATGGGCATGGCGACTGTGCTCAGTCCGCAATATGGGTGCTTTCGTGGATAACATCGAGTGAACATGCCTCCGTTCCTGACGGTGGGAACACTTAGAAAAGGCGTTTCTCCCCGAAGGCAACGAAATCCTCTGCAGAGCGTGTTCGCCGCGGCGGACCTGTAAGGCAAGAGGCGGATGAGGAACTTTCTTCCTCAGTGGAGCGTATTATAGAGTAGCGCATGTCCTCCTTTTCACTCTGTCCATCACGTCGATGGAGCCTGCTGTTCAGAGCGGTCGTCCAACCCCGACTGCCCTGAAAGCAGGCGATTTTTTAGTGTTGCCCCCGCGTCCTGGGGGGCGAAAAACGCTCCCGCCTTGCCTCTGTTCGAACGGTGGGGAAGATGGCTTGGCGGGAGCTTGTTTCCCCGAAGTCTACTCAGCGTGCCAACTGTGATGCCTTGATCTGCGCCCAATCTTTCGGGTGGATGTGTAGCGGCGGTTCGGGCATCGGTCCGACGTATGGGTTGGTGCCATACATGCCGAGGGCTGCAGGAGGCAGAGTCGGAGCTGGCTTCAGGCTGAGGATGTTCTCCTTCGCCACCACGACCAGATACAGCCCGATGTATGCTGCTATCGCGAAGCGCGCCATGCGCTGTACAAACTCCGGATTGTGCCGACGCGCCCACTCGATAATCGCGATGGGGAACAGGAACATCACACACTTCGCCAGAATGAAAGGCACCACGCCCAGCTGCAGGTAGTAATCCATCAGCGGATTGCCCTCCCTGGCGCCATAGTGATGCACGAAAATCAACGTGGAAACTAGGTCCGCTACACAGATGGCAGCGATGACCCAGCTCTCGCGTGAGATGTATCCTTTCAACTCCGTTCCTCCCTTACGCAGAGTGCGGTGATGCCTGAGCGGTTCAATAGGGTTGTTCCCCAAAACCCTGTATCTTTCACACAGGAAAAAGAGGTAGCACGCACTTGGGGAGCTTTCTCTGCCTCAAGGACGTGCTTTGTTAGTATTTTCGGAGCAGGTATCCTCTTTCTGCAGGTTGTATCCGTAAAGCCAGTGGGGTACAATATGGCGGATGAGCTCGTCCCGTTCCCACTCCCGGAGCGAGGCTACTCTGATGAGACGCGGTGGTGCCTTCTGGACAGGACGAGCAGGCAACAGAAGCGAACGGGTAGTGTGTGGTGATGAACAGGCTGACGACGAAACCACACAGGTTGCATAGCATACCCTTAACCTGGTTGGCACTCAGCGGGGAGATGCAGCAACGCTTGCCCTTCCGCCTGCGCCAGCGGAAGGGCTACCGAGCGCGCATGTACCACATCCCACCATGAGAAACCTCATCCGATTCCTGAAAGAATTGCGCCCGTATCGGCGCACCATGTTGCTAGCAACCGTGCTGACCTTCCTCAGCGCAGGATTGGGCTTGCCTATGCCCCTTATCATCCAGTATATCACCGACCACCTGGTGCAGCGCAAACCGTTCCCTCTCTGGGGTGTCTTCTTCGCCATTGTGGGTATCTCCGCCGCGTCGGGACTGGTGGGCTACGCGCTCTCGGTCACGATCACCTACCTGGGGCAGCGTTTCATGTACGACATCCGTCGCAAACTATACAGCCACATGCAGTCGCTGTCCATCAGCTTCTTCGAGAAGCATCAGACGGGCAAGCTGATGTCCAACATCATCAACGATGTGGCGACCATCAATCAGCTGCTCACGGGTGGGTTCGTGAACATGATTTCGGACGCGGTAACGTTGGTAGCAGTATTGGCTATCGCCTTCTACAAGAGCTGGGTGCTCACGCTGATTGCGCTGTCCGTGTTTCCCATTTACATCCTCAACTATCTGGCTTTTGTCAACAAGCTCAAACATACTAGCCGCCAGATTCGGCACGAGCGAGACGTGATGCTAGGCGACCTGCAGGAGAAGCTGGCGGGAGTGGCTGTGGTCAAGTCGTATGCGAAAGAGCGCTACGAGGTACGCCAGTTTCTGGGACAGACGCGCGAGCTGCTGGTGCTCAACGTACGGCAAGGGATGCTAGGTACTCTGCTGTGGGTGATCGCAGAGATTATCGGCGCGTTGGGCACTGCGCTGATGCTCTGGTACGGCGGGCGGCTAGTGCTGTCGGGGCAGATGTCACCTGGTTCGCTCATCGCGTTTATCTCCTACATCGGCGGCTACATGTACGGTCCCATCCTACGCATCATCCAGATGAATGACATGCTCGCTCGCACCAACGCCGCGCTAGAACGCATCTTCCACACGCTGGATACCAAACCGACCATAGAAGATAAACCAGGCGCCATGGAGATGCCCCCCATTCAGGGCAGGGTGGAGTTTGATAACGTGTGGTTCGAGTATGAGCCAGGTCAACCCGTGCTGAAAGGTATCAACCTCATCGTAGAACCCGGTGAGATGGTAGCGCTGGTAGGACAGTCAGGTTCAGGCAAGACCACCTTAGTGAACCTAGTGCAGCGTAACTACGATGTGACCTCTGGCGCTATCCGAATCGACGGCATCGATATCCGTGATGTGCAGCTCAAAAGCCTGCGCCGGCAAATCGGCGTGGTCATCCAAGAGACCATCCTGTTCAACACCACCATTATGGAGAACATCCGTTACGGACGGTTAGATGCTACCGACGAAGAGGTGTATGAGGCGGCGCGCGTAGCAAACATCCACCACGTCATTGAGGCGTTGCCAAACGGTTACCAGACGCGCATCGGCGAGGAAGGGGTGAAACTCTCTGGCGGGGAGAAACAGCGCATTGCCATCGCGCGAGCCATCCTGAGCAATCCGCGCATCCTCATCCTAGACGAAGCCACCAGCGCGCTGGACTCTGAAACCGAAGCGCTCATCCAGGAGGCGCTGGAGCATCTCATGCAGGGGCGCACCAGCTTCGTCATCGCACACCGCCTTTCTACAATCATCAAGGCAAACAAGATTGTGGTGATGGAGAAGGGCGAGGTGAAGGAGGTGGGCACCCACGAGCAGCTGCTGGCACGCGGCGGCATCTACGCCAACCTCTATCAGCAGCAGTTTCGTGTCGCACTGGAAGCTCAGGCGGTATCGTCGTGAGATATGCGCTCTGCCTCACCGATACGCTTGTTAGGTCTAGCGCTGCTGAAGGCAATGAGAGGAGGAAAGGTACTACCTCAACCCTTTCTCACGCAGTAACTCTTCCAACCATCCTGTGTCTTCCTCACTCAGCGCGACAGGAGGCGTTGCCGAGTAGTTGACCACCAACCCATACCTTCCCTGTTGATACACCTGGTTGAACACCGCCTGCAAGTCTACCACCACCTCGGGATCGCCCTCCAGCAAGGGCACCATCACGCGCGGTAGACGCTCCCGCAACGACACCAGCCACACCCACGCGCTGCCACTGCCCCACCCTCCTTTGTGCAGGCACACCACGTAATCCCACTGCTTGTAGCCTTGCAGCGCACTGCGCGGGACAAAGACGGTGTGTTCACCGTAGTGTAATAGGTCAATCTCCATCAGGTGAGTGGTGCTGTGTATTAGTTCACGCTGCTTCTCCAGATATAGTTCGCGTCCATGTGCGCCAGGTGTCTTGTTAGCAGGACTAAGTAACTCGATTACGGTAACTAGCTGGCGCATGCCTCCCTTCAGGGAGAAAATCTGGACGAACGGCTCTCGTACCGGATACGAAAGAAACTCCACTTTCAGGGGAGGGTCCGCCAGCGCGACGCCTCCAGGCGTTTGCGTAGTCACACTGGACTGGAGCGGGCGAGAAATGGTCACGTCGGGGTAGATAGCGCGAGCTGTATCTGCCCTCTCCACGTAGACACGCTCGTCGATATCCGCAACGTAGTCATCGGGAAGCGACTGGTTGAGCTGCGCCCGCAGAAGCGATACAAAGGTATGATGCACCCCTGGCCACAGCTGCGGGTCTTCCAGATACGGGTTCATCCCAGGAAAAGGGTTCTCTCTCACGATTGTCTCACCACCAACATTATACTCCGCCCCTCGTTACCGAAGCGATAACGCCCGACAGTCCTAACGATAGCCCTACCAGCACCCACGCCCACCATTTCCAGCGGCGCGTGCTGAACAGTTGCAGTAACAGCACCGCCCCCATGACCGTCAGCAGGTCAACGGCGATTTTGCCCTGCGGATGGTTCTGCGGGTCGCCCAGCACGCCCAGATAGGTTCCTGTGGCGGACAAGCCCGTGAGCATTAGCAGCACTGCCGCCATGCGCTCGCCTGAGCGCAGCTCCGCCCCCATCGTGATGAGCACTAGCATCGCGCCCAGCAAGCCCGACAGCTCCAGTCCAATGGGCATCCAGCGCGACCAGTCCCCAGAGCCGAGCACTACCGTGAACAGCGGAACCAGACACGATACAAACAGAGGCACATACCAGTATGCCACCTGCCGGAACTGCGGTCGAGGCGGGAGCACCTCCAGACGCACGGGGATGCTGATACGTTGCTCTCCGTTGACAAACTGCACTACGTCGCACAGCGCACCCTGCGCGGAGACCATGCCCGTGTCAGCGGTGAGGGTCACCACCTGCTGCTTGCGTTGTAGCACGGGGGGATGTACATACAGCCATCCGGGGTGGGACGCTAAGCGGGCATCCAGCGGCTTTCTGTTCGTGGAGCGCACTACTACCTTCGCCACGCACTGCTCACCTTGTCGTACGGGGCCGAAGGAGACCTCCTGCGGCTCCACTTTGACGATGGCGGAGCGTGGGCTTTTGGAGGCGCCAGCTGCGACAGACTCCTTACGTTGCTGCGCGCCGTATGCTTGTGCGGAGACTACTGCCAGCGTCTCACCCCCTGCGTCGGGCAACAGCACCTGCACGCGGCGCAACGCCTGCGCGAACTCGCCTGCTGTGGGGAAGCGCTCCTCTTTCCGTTTCGCCAGCGCGCGGTCAATCACCGTCTGCAGCGCAGCGGGCGCGTCGGGCACATATTGTTGTAGAGGCGGAGGTTGTTGCTTTTGCACTGCCTCTTGCCACGAGAAGGGGTTCTTGGGGTTGGAGGCATTGAAGGGACGATGTCCTGTAACCATCTCGTATAGAGTCACGCCTACTGCCCACAGGTCGGAGCGATGGTCTGAGCGCTCTTCCTCCTCGAAGTCCTCGGGCGCCATATACACGTACGTGCCCGCTCCGCCCGCGTAGGAGCCTGTGCCCAGGATGGTCGCCAGCCCGAAGTCCACCAGTTTCACCACGCCGTCCCTGCGTATCAGGATGTTGCCTGGCTTGATGTCGCGATGAATCGTGTGGTTTCGATGCGCGTAGTCCAGAGCGTCCAGCACCTGGATAGCAATATCCAGTGCCTGCGGGATGGGCAGTCTGCCTTGCTGACGCAGCAGCTCCTGCAGGTTGACGCCGGGCACGTACTCCATCGCGATGAGCACCTTGCCCTCGACCTTGTCCACGCTGTGCACGCGCACGATGTTGGGATGGTTCAGACGGTCCAGCAGACGCGCCTCTTCCAGAAACCGCTCCATGTCGCCCGCCTGCACGTTAATCTCTTTGAGCGCGACCTGCTTGCGCAACAGCGAGTCCCACGCGAGGTACACAATGCCTGTTGCGCCGTAGCCCAGCACATCCACCCGCTCGTATTTACCGATGGGGCTGAGCGCCATCTTCGTTCCCCCCGGGTATCGCGCGGAACAGGGTCAGCTTGCCCGCATCGATGACGTATACGGAGCCGTCTGCCCCCACCGCCAGCGCAGCAGGGCGCTTCAGCACGCCCTCGCCGATGCTGCCGATGAGGGTGCCGTCCGAGCGATACTTCACAATACGTCGGTTGGCGCGATCGCACACGTACAGGTTGCCTTGCGGGTCAACCGCGAAGTAGACCATATCGGGCTTAAGCTCGGGATCGGCGGCGGCACTGAACGGCTGAGCAGAGGCAGTGAGGATTTTGCCGTCTGACGAGAGACGTAGCACCCTGCCCTGTTCGCTCATGACGTACAGATTGCCGTCGGGCGCTATCACGAGGGGTGCGCCGCGCAGAGGTTTGTTGAGCAGGATGCGTGGGCTCTCGTAGAGTACTGTTGCGAGGTCCAGTCTCGGCGGGGGCGGGGGCAGCTGAGGAATAGGCTTGGGCTTGCGAAGAAGGAAAATCGCCATGATTGCTCCCGCGACGACCAGCAGCGCAGTAGCGCCTAGGACTACCTGCTTAAGCGAAATGCGTCGCATCAGGCGTGCTGCGCGGCGTAGCGGGTTCCGCTCAGTGGGCAGTTCGGAGACCGTGAGCAACTCTCCGTCCGCCTCTTCGTCGGCAACCGTGTCACGCATGTCTGCGGCTAGCAACACCGTGATGTTGTCCTGTCCGCCTTGCGCGTTGGCGGCGTCAATCAGGCTCTGGCAGGCGCGGTCGGGGTCGTGGCGATACTTGCGCAGCAGGCGCACCATCTCCTCTTCCCACACCATGCTGGTAAGCCCGTCCGTGCACAGCAGCAGCATGTCGCCCGGCTGCAGTCTGGCGGGCACCACATCGGGCGTGTAGTCGACGCTGCTCGTGCCAACGGCGCGGGTCAGCATATGTCGGAAGCGACTGTGGCGCGCTTGCTCCAGTGTCATTCCGCCCACCCGCACCTGCTCCGCGACGAAGGTATGGTCTTCCGTGAGCGGGAGAAGCCGTTCTCCGCGCAGGACATAGGCGCGACTATCCCCCACGCTGGCAATCCATATCTCTCTATCTTTTGCCAACGCTATCACTAGCGTTGTGCCCATGCCCTCGTACTCTGGATTGCCTTCCGCACGCTGTTGGATGGCAACGTGTGCTGCTTCCACAGCAAATCGCAGCAGCGCAGGGGCGTCCAC
>JANWXG010000069.1 GCA_025057335.1 bacterium
GAGTTGATTGGGAGGGATGCGCTCCGTTGCATCCATCGCAAAGGTCTCGATTGGAGGGACGCGCTCTGTCGCGTCCATCAGGGTCACGACGGAGCGTGACCCTCCAGAGTTGATTGGGAGGGATGCGCTCCGTTGCATCCATCGCAAAGGTCTCGATTGGAGGGACGCGCTCTGTCGCGTCCACACACAGGGTCACGACGGAGCGTGACCCTCCAAGATTCTGATACACAGTGTGACAGAGGACATGCGGGGCATCACGCCACGCGCAGAGCACTGCTGAGACCCCAGGCACTGTTCTCGTCCTCTGATAGACGGGAAGGATTCCCCACCGAACGTATCGAAGTTGCCAGCGGTATACCAATCGTCAGGGGTGAGGAAAGGGCGATGAACCGAGCGGCAGCCCTGCGGTGGGCAATCTGGATACTGATTATCGGCGGTATCGTCGGCTGGACTATCTGGCGGAACGTGCAGACGCAGCGCACAGTGGACGCGCTGGTGAGCAATGACCCTGACAGGCAAGTGGAGGCGGCGAAGGTGCTGGTGACGCACGACTCGCTCTACGACCTGGTGCAACAACGCCCGCTGGCTGCCCGCAAACGAGCTGCCGACGCCTTTGAGCGACTGGGCACGGAGGAGGCGGTCAAAGCGCTGCTCGCTCTGCAGAAAGACCCTGAAATCCCCATGCGCGAGCACGTGACGCAGAAGCTCATCACGCTGGTGGCAAAGTATCCTGAGCCTGTGTTGAGCGCCCTCAAAGATGCGGATAGCAACGTGCGGGCAGGCGCCGCCAGAGCCATCGCGACCCTAGGCGAGCCGATAGTGCCCAAGCTCGTCGAGGCGCTGAAGGAAGGCGGTTCGCGCGCCGCTGCCAGCGACGCTCTGTCGCGCATCGGCAAGGTGTGCACGCCGCAGGTGTTGCCGCTGATTGACGAACAGGATGAGGGGTTGCGCATCGCGGTCGCGGAGCTGCTGGGCAAGCTGGGTGACCCGCGCGCGGTGCCTGCGTTACTGCGTCATCAGGACGATTCGCCGGCGATGCGCCGAGCGGTCATCGGTGCGCTTGCCGCAATTGCCCATCCCTCTGCGGAAGAAGCCCTACTGCGCGCGGTCAACAACCCAGAGGATGACGGCGATGCGCGGGCACAGGCGGCGGTGGCGCTGGGCAAAATCGCTAGTCCGCGTGCGGTTGCTGCACTGGTGCGCGCCTTAAATGACCAGGACCTGGTGCTGCGCTCGGCGGCAGTGGGGGCACTGTCGCGTGCAGGGCGGGCTGCTGTGCCTGCCCTCTCGCAGGTGGTGCGCGCCCCTGACCCCGAGGTGCGACGCCTGGCAGCAGAGGCTCTGGGAGGGATGAACGACCCCGCCGCGATACCGTTGCTCGCTGTCGCTTTGAAGGACTCGGACTATCGCGTGCGCCGCGCCGCTGCAGCAGCGCTAGGGCAAACAGGACAGCCTGCAGCTGTCCCGTATCTGCTAGACGCGCTATCGGATCCTGATGGCGGAGTGGGAGAAGCGGCAGCGGAGTCGCTGGCGCAGCTGGGCGCGCCCGCAGTGCAGCCGCTGCTCGCGAGGCTGGGCGGAGGTAATCCCACTGTTGCCTATCTTGCTGCACGTGCCCTCTCCGCTATGGGGGATGTGAGCGTGTCTGCCCTACAGAGCGCCCTGAACTCTCCCAATCCCAACTCCCGACACTGGGCGCTAATCGCACTCGCAAGCAACGGCAGTCCACGTGCGGCAGAACTGCTTCAGCAGATACAGTCGCGCATCCCCGAATCAGAGCAGTGGATTATTCAGGAAGCTATCATGCGCCGCGGCGCTGGTGAGATGTAGCCGACTCGTCTCACGCGGTTGACAACGTGCCCGCTTTGTCCGTATAATGCACACAGGAGGAGCGAATTCATCGGGTCATCCGTTGGACACGAGGGGTGCATTGACAAGGACACAGCCATCTTTGCGTTGCGCGCTGTTCGATATAGATGGGACTCTGGTCGACACCGTGGAGTTAATCATCCGTGCCCTAGACCACACTTTCCGCAAGCATCTGGGCTTACAGATTTCGAGGGACGAACTACGTCGCACGATTGGGCTTCCGCTGCACCAGCAGGTGCGCCTGTTTGATCATCTGGTGGACTTCGTGCCTGACCACCGCGCGATGGAGGCTGACGAAATCGCCTTCTACGAGTCACACAAACACCTGGAGCGGATTATCCCCGAGGCGGTCGAGGCGCTTCGGGAGGTGAAGCGGGCGGGATGGCGCACCGCGCTGGTTACCTCCAAGAACAGGCAAGAGCTGGAGACGTTTTTGCCTCGCCTGAATGCGAACGGCTGGGTAGACACTGTGGTGAGTGCCTCGGACGTAGAGCGTCCCAAACCGGCGCCCGACTCGGTGCTGGTTGCGCTGGAGAGACTGAGTGTACCTCCCGACGAGGCGGTGTTCGTGGGCGATACGGTGTATGACATCCAGTGTGCTCGCGCGGCAGGGGTTCGTGTCATCGCAGTGGGTTGGGGAGCGCATCTGCCGGAGATGTTGCGCGCTGCCTCACCCGACTGGTGGGTGGAAGAGCCTGCCCAGCTGCGCGACCTCCTCCGGTCCTTGGCTCAGCGTGCGGAGACGAGGGTGGCAGGTGTCCGCATCCCCGCGGCGGAGAGCCCGCCGTAATCAGAAGGAGGTGGTTGAACACGATGCCACCACGTCGACGTCGCTCTGCGCCTGAAGGCGCCGAGTTGTCTGCCGAGCCCTCGCCCCCAGCGGAGGCGAGTGAACAGAGTAGCGACCCCAGCTTGAGCCAACAGGAAACGGCGACTGCAGCAGCGACTACCTCGCGGCGTCGCTCCCGCCGGAAAACGACGGGAACACAGGAGCCGTCTCCAAAGCCCGCCCCGTCGGAGACGGTATCGGTCGCCTCTCCCCCCGAAGAGGGGCTTCCTGCCGAGCCTGCCGCTCCACAAGCGGATACCGCAGCGTCCCCGGCACGCCGGCAACGCGGTGGTGTCCGCCGACGCAAGCGCTCCCCGGAAGCGGTCACGGAAACACCTTCGCCAACGCAGCCAGCAGAAGGTGAGGCGTCCGCAGCAATGGATCAGGAGGAACCGACGCCTGCCGAGACAGCGGCACTCCTCACCGCTCCGTCCCAAGTCGAACAGGAGGCGACGGAGCCCGCGGCGACCGCTGTCATCGAGGAAATGGTGGAATCCGCAGAGGAGGCGACGGCGACAGCAGCGCAGGCAGAGCTGGTTGCTGCCTCCACTGCCGTGCTTGCCGAGCCACAAGGAGCAGAAGAGACAGCAGTCGTTCTAGAGGAAAGTGACACCGTCGCCGCGCCTCCGCATGCGACGGAGCAGGAGCCAGTTGTCGAGGAAGAGGTTCCTGCGAGGAGAACAGCCAAACCCCGCCGTCGCAAGCGCGAGGGGGTGCGTCTGGGCATACGGCAAGGACACCCCGAAATCATTATCAACGGCGAGCCTGTTGCCCCACTATTCTTCTTTGGCAACGTCGACTCAGCGGCTTCTGAACGGCGGGTGTGCGAGCAGATCCAGCAGGCAGCGTCAGCAGGGATACACCTCCATTCTTTGCTGCTGGAGCTGCCTGTCTCCGTGCCAATGGTCTCGTACAGCGTGCATGAGGCGCTCCGCTTGATACACCTCGTGCGCGAGCACGATCCTGAGGGCTACGTAATGTTTCGTGTCGTGTTCACTCCGCCACCCGATTGGCAGAAGCTCTACCCGGAGGCAATGACTACCTACGCCGATGGCTCTACAGGCGAGCCCTCTTTCGCCTCCGACCGCTACTGGCAGGAGGCGGAGTCCGCCCTTACCCTGCTGGTGCGCCAGCTGGAAGCGACAGAGGAAGCGCGTTTCCTCTTAGGCTACCATCTGGACTGCCGAGAGTGGTTTTACGAGTATCAGCGTGGCTATGACTACTGTCCGGCGGCGCAAGAAGCGTTTCGGCAATGGCTACGCGGACGGTATCGTAACGACGTCGTGGCGCTGCGAGCGGCGTGGCATGATGGCTCCGTTACCTTCACCAGCGCCAGTGTGCCTGCATACCGTGGTGACGCCAGTTGCCCCACAGTGCTATACGAGCATCGCAAGGGGCAGCGCTACGTTGATTACCTGCGCTTCGCCTCCGAAGTGGTGGCACGACGCATCGTGACCCTCTCGCGCACTGTGAAGAAAAGTTGTGAAGGAAATCGCCTAGTGGCGGTCTCCTATGGGTACGTGCTGGACTTCCCGGTGCCACACAGTGGGCATCTGGCGATTTCGGAGGTGCTTTCGGCACAGAGCATTGACCTTCTGTGTGCACCCGTGTCGTATCGTGACCGCCAGCCCACCCAGCCGGGCACGGTGCCTGTGCCTGTCGCCTCGGTGCGACTGCACGGTAAGCTGTTCGTGCTGGAGGACGACACCAAGCCGCATACCGCACGCGCCGATACCCCCGACGACTACAACCCGCGCTGTACCGACGCAGAGTGCACGCGCCACGTACGTCTGCGCAACGCCACAACGGCTTTGCTACATCATGCAGGCGTTTCATGGATGGACCTGTGGGGTGAGGGATGGCTGAACGAGAGCGAGGTCTGGCGACAGGCGGAAAGGCTCTCCGCCCTGTATCGGGCGCACATGCGACAGCGGATTGCCGAAGCGCCTGAGGTGGCGGTGATTGTGGACGAACGCAGCCTGATGCGCATCCAGTCACCCCAGGCACTGCTTGTTCCGTTGGTCATCCAGCAGCAAGAGGTGCTTGCCAAGGCAGGGATACATTATGGCATCTACCTGCAGAGCGACCTCGTGCGCAAGGCGTTCCCCGACGCCAAACTCTACCTCTTTCTGAATCCCCTCCAGATCGACTCGGAGGTGCGCGCGGCGATACGGGAACGACTGCAGCGCGACGGCAAGACTCTAGTATGGTTGTATGCAGTGGCGCTGTACGATGAGAACGGCTACACTCCTGACGGACCGCGCGACGTGGCAGGCATCGCCATCAAGGCGCAACCCTGGAACAACGAAATGGGGTCGGTCATCAGCAACGACCGTCATCCGATTTCAGAGCGCCTGCGCAACAAGCAAGTGGGAGTGCGCGAGCGGATAAACCCCTCTTTCTACGTGCTAGACGAGAAAGCGACGGTGTTGGGCGAATACATTCAGACAGGTTTACCTTCCATCGCTGTCAAGGAGATGGGTGAGTGGAGGTCGGTGTTCATCGGCGAGCGTCAGCTGAGCGTGGAGCTACTGCGCGGGCTGTGTCGGTATGCTGGAGTGCACGTGTGGTCACAGAGCAGCGACATCGTACGCGTCGCACCGCCGTTTTTAGCCGTCCACTCCATCGGCGACGGTACGGTACACCTGCAGCTACCCCAGCGCATGATGGTGTATGACCTAACAGAGGGACGCCTGTTGGCAGAAGAGGCGGCTCATCTGCGCTTGAACATGCGCTTGGGACAGAGCGCCTTGTACGCAGTGGGTAGCTACGAGCAGCTATCCGCGCTGGGAATCGCTTTACCGCCACGCTACAGCGAGCCAGTCGTAGAAACGCCGACAACCTCAAGCGGCAAGAAACGACGCCGACGCGGGGGCAAAAAGCACCGCAAACGGAAGGCACAAGGGTAAAAGTGGGGGGCGGTGCAAGGGCATTCAGCAAGCGGCGAGGGAATAGTGATATTCACGAACCTATCCTCTTCGGCTAGCCCTTGTGCACCTTGACAGCCGGTTTCTCGGCGTGTTACAATGATGTCGAGCCGACGTAGCTCAACAGGCAGAGCAGCGGTCTTGTAAACCGCAGGTTAGGGGTTCGAGTCCCCTCGTCGGCTCCAGAGGTAGCACATCTTGTGTCTAATCCGCTGAAAACCGCTTTCGCCCAACAACATCTTGTGTCCCTTTGATAATACCACAGCAAGACGTTATCTGTGAAGACCCGCGGTTTGCGAACTGTACGCAACGCCACAGATGAATCCCGCCAGCAGGATGCCCTCCTCTACCCAGGACGTGCTGCGCGCACCTTGAAATCGAACACTTTCTGTGATACAATGATATCAGAATTTAACTAACTGTTTAGTTAAAACGAGGCATGACAATGAGAAGAGCAGCAGTCCCCCTCCTGCTCTTGCTGACCATATCCGCGCCGGTGCGCACTCAGCCACTGTCAGAGGAGCTCTCTCTGGAACAGGCAGCACGCCTGGCTCTGGAGCGAAACCTAGAGTATCAGGCTGCAGTGAAAGAGGTGGACATCGCCCTTGCTCGGCAGCAGCAGGCGCGCGCCTTACCACAGCCCCGTCTGGAGGCGCGCCTCTCATGGCAGCATCTGCCTGAGGTACCTGCGCTTCGGGTCCCTCCAATTGCAGTGAGGCTACCCAACCCCGCTAATCCGCAGTCGCCCTTGAGTTGGAACATCCCTGTGCCAGAGCTGGAGCTGGCGAAAGCGAATGCGCGACGCGCCACCCTGAGCTTCAGCATGCCACTATACACCAGCGGGCGCCTAGAGAGCGTCATTCGGGCAGCCGCAATAAGCGTGCGCGCCAGCGAAGAGTCGGCACGCGCGCGGGCAGAGGACGTCGTGTTGCAAGTGACGCAGGCATACCTTCAGACAGTGCTATCCCAGCGCGTTGAGCAGGTGCATCAGCAAGCGCTGGAGGTCGTACAGGCGCACCTCCAGCAAGCGGAGGCGCTTTACCAGCAGGGGTTGGTAGCGCAGTATGACGTGCTACGCGCGCAGGCGGAGCTCGCCACTCAGCAGAAGCGCCTCACCGACGCTCGCAACGGACGCGAACTGGCTCGCGCCGCCTTGCTCAACCTGCTCAACCTGCCGCAGGGTCAGCCTCTGCAGTTGAGCACGCCCCTGCGCGAGGTGGCATTCCCACTCAGCTACGAAGAGAGCGTGCAAGCAGCCCTGAAGACCTCCCCTGAGATACGGGCGCTACGCCTCAAGTCACAGGCGCAGCAAGCGCTCGCCTATGCCACTGAGGCGGAGGCGAAACCACAGGTGCTCTTCTCGGTGAACGTGGAGACGTGGACGCGCGACCTGTCAGCCATCGAGCCGCACGCCTCGCTAACGATCGGGATGCGATGGAACCTGTTCGACGCTGGATACGCCCGTGCCGCCGCACGGGAACAACGCGAAGGGGCGGAGCGCACCGAAATCGAGAGGCAGCGTGTGGAAAATCTGCTTGCCCTGCGCGTCAAGCAGGCTCTGCTCGACCTGGAGGCTGCACAACAAGGGCTGGCTGCTGCCCAACGCGCTGTGGAAACGGCGCAGGAGAGCCTGCGACTGGCTCGCCGCCGCTTCGAAACAGGCATGGGCACGAGCGTAGAGGTGCTGGACGCCATCCTAGCCACCAGCCAGGCACAACTGCAACGCGAGCAGGCGCTGTACCAGATGAATGTTGCCTACTATACCTTACTTCGGCTCACGGGACGCCTGCTGAACGAGCTCCAGCTGAGCCCACAGGAGGTGCAGAGACTATGAAACAGACGTGGTCCAGATGGTTCAGAAAAGCGCTCGCCCTGCTCGGTGTCGTCTGGAAGCCTCTTGTAGGAGTCGCAGTGTTTTCTGCAGTGGTTTTGACTGGCTATCGCTGGCTCTCTGCTCAGGCGAAGGCGAACGCAGAGCGTCCCTCCGCGGCGTCGGGATGGCTCTACCTCGGCGAGGGAGCAGTGGAAGCCACTGAAGTTAACCTGTCCGCCAAGATTCCTGGGCGTATTGCCAGCATCTACGTGGATGAAGGAGAGCGCGTGCGTCGCGGAGAGGTGGTCGTCGTGCTGGAGAGCGAGGAGATCGACGCCAAAGTGCGCCAGGCGCAGGCGGGGTTGGAGGCAACCGATGCACAGCTGGAGCAGGCAAGGTTGGCTGTGCAGATGGAAGCGCTCCGCGCCGAGGACCAGGTGAGGCAGGCGAAAGCATCAGTGGAGGCAGCTCGCGCTAGGTGGGAAATGGCACAGAACGGTGCCCGCCCCGAGGAGATACGCCAGGCGGAGCAGGCAGTGGAGGCTGCAAAAGCGCAGTTTACGGTCGCGCAGAAGACGTGGAACCGCATGGAGGCGCTGGCAAAAGAGGGTGTCATCCCGCAGCAGAAGGCAGATGAAGCCGAGGGGGCGTTTCTGGCAGCACAGGCGCAGCTCCAGGCGGCAGAAGCCAAGCTCCAACTGGCACGGGACGCCGTCCGCGAGGAGGAGAAGCGAGCCGCGTGGGCGGCGTTGCAGGCGGCGGAAGCCAACCTGCAGCTGGCGGAGCATGCGCGCCTGCAGGTGCAGCTACGCTTGCGCGAACTGCAGGCACTCCAGGCGAAACGGGATGTCAGCCGGGCGCAAGTGGACGAGGCGCGCGCCTACCAGAAACAGACTCTGCTACGAGCACCGGTAGACGGGATTGTATCGCGCAAGATGGCAGAGGTAGGCGAGGTAGTGGCAGCGGGAATGCCTGTGCTTACCGTTGCGCAAGAAGGACGATGGTGGGTGGAGGTGTTCGCAGACGAGAGCATAGCCGGACGCGTCGAGCGCGGTGAGGAGGTGCAGGTAGAGCTTCCCGCGTTGGGCAGACGGGTCGCCGCGCGGGTCACGCGCATCCTGCCCGCTGCGGATTTCGCTACCCGACGAGCCACCAACGAGCGCGGCAGCTTTGACATCCGTAGCCTCCACCTGCGCGTGGAATGGAGCCAGCCGGTATCAGGGCTGGTCAAAGGCATGACCGCACGCGTGTACATCAGGAAGGGGTAAGCAACATGAGAGCAGTCACGGACTTCTGCAACACGTGGTGGCGTGAAGCGATACGCTTCTTCTCCGACTGGCGTCTGGTTGGGATGCTGCTCGTGGTACCTCTGCTGTATACGCTCCTGCTGGGCGAGCTGTATAGCCAGCATCGGGTTAAGGAGGTGGCAACGGTCATACAGGATAACGACCGTACCCCCCTGAGCCGACAGCTAGTGCAGGCTGCAGACGCCACCGAGACCTTTCGCATCGTGGGCAGCGTGACCGACCTGCAGGAGTTCCGTGAGATGAACTGGAAGGGCGAGGCGGCAGTGTGCCTGGTCATCCCACAGGGACTGCAGCGCGACGTGACTGTAGGCAAGCCCGCGCGAGTGCTAGCGGTGGTGGATGGCAGCAACATGATTATCGCCAACGCCACTACCCGCGCCATTACCGAGGTGGTGCAGACCTTTTCAGCGGGGGTGAGCCTGCGCAAGTGGACGGCGCGCGGAGTACCTCTCTCGCACACCTACGCCTACGCTGTGCCTATTGAGGTGGGGTTGCGTCTGTGGTACAACCCCACCTTCAACTACACCCACTTTCTGCTGATTGGGCTGGTCGGCACCATTATCCAGCAAGTAGTGCTGCTGGTGGTCGCTCTGGCATGGGCAAAGGAGCATGAGGAAGGAACGCTCGCCGAGCTCAGACGCCTCATCCGACATCCTTTGGCTGCTGCGTTGGGCAAGTTGCTGTTCTACCTCATGATATCCGCTACGATGAGCCTGGCGCTGCTTGCCATCGCGATAGGTAGATATGGCGTGCCGATGCGCGGAGATGCGGGAGTGCTGCTGACGGCGACCTTGCTGTTCCTGGTGGGACTGGTGGGCTTGGGGATGTTCCTCTCCAGCCTGACGCTCTCGCAGCTGCTCAGTACGCAGGTACTGATGTTAGTCGCTTTGCCCTCGTTCCTGCTGTCAGGGTTTACCTGGCCGCTCTTCGCCATGCCCGTGTGGATTCAAAGTCTGGCGCGTATACTGCCGCTGACGCACTACTTGGCGGTGGTGCGTAAAACGGTAACCAACGGGGCGAGCTGGTCGCCCAATTTGGGGGAGGTGCAGTGGCTGTTCGGCTTCGCTGTGGTAGGAGTGGGTCTGCAACTGCTCAGCGTGTGGTGGCGGCTCCGTGCACAGCCCGTTACGGAAGAAGAGACGGGGGAGGATTATGCAGCCGCCGCGCGCACAGAGTACGCCCCCCACCAGGCGTAGCCCCCGCGGCGGCGCCAACCCGAACCCCCTACAACTGCGGCTTCGTCTCCGAGATGGTCACCTCTTTCATGATGTCGTACTGCTGGACCTTGCGCACGACGTCCATGCCCTGAATCACCTTGCCGAACACGGCGTAATCGCCATCCAGCTGATGCTGAGGTCCCAGGCAGATGTAAAACTGGCTGCCTGCGCTGTTCTTGTCGTCGCCTTTGCGTGCCATCGCCACCGCGCCGTCCTCATGCTTGAGCCCCGTCTCCTCGAAGGGGATAGTGTAGCCCGGCCCGCCCGTGCCGTTGCCGTTGGGGTCGCCTCCCTGCACCACGAAGTCAGGCACGACGCGATGGAAGGTCAAGCCGTTGTAGAACCCCTCCTTTGCCAGCTTGATGAAGTTGCCTGCTGTTTTAGGCGCTTTCTCCAGGTTGAGTTCGATGACGAACTTGCCCTTGCCATCTACCTCCACGATGGCGTAAGCAACCTTACCCGGCGGAGGCGACGCGGCGTCCGTAGAGGGCGCTTCGGTTCTCGGCGCCTGTGGAGAGGAGGCGTCGCCGGCTTGCTTTTTCGCGCATCCTGCAGCAAGCAAGGCGAACGCTACTAGCATGAAGAGAGTCCACTGATACTTCATCATACACCCCCGAAAGAATAGAGTATGAACGCTGTCCTCATGCACACCTTTTGCTTCATCGCCCTGAGTGCAGCGGAGGGGCTAGTCCCTCTCGCCTGCAGCTCTATACGACAACGCAATGTCACTCTGAGCGAAGCGAAGGGTCTGAGACCCTTCGTTTCGTTCAGCATACGGAGAGATGCTTCACTGACGCTCAGCATGGCAAGACGACGGCTCGGCGGGAGCCTCGCCCTCCAACTCCCCTGTCATTCTGAGCGGAGCGAAGAATCTCAACTTGGCGAGATGCAGAGATGCTTCGCCTTCGGCTCAGCATGACAAGACGACGGCTCGGCAGGAACTTGTCGCTTCGGAAAGCACTGACGTGCTTCAC
>JANWXG010000006.1 GCA_025057335.1 bacterium
GCTAACGGCTCGGCGGGAGCCTCGCCCTCCATGCTTTGCTGTTACTCTGAGCGAAGAGCCTCGCTCAGCAGGTTGAGATGCTTCGCCCTGCTCAGCGTAACAGGGGGATGACCGAACAGAAGAGAGGAGCCAACCCATCCCCCTCCGACGAAGCACTCACGTGCTTCACTACGAAACCGTTTTGCTTGTAGGGGCGCACTTCAGTGCGCTTTCATCCCCTTCGCAACGGCTCGGCGGGAGCCTCGCCCTGCAGCACTGTTGTCACTCTGGGCGCCTTTTGTCATTCTGAGCGAAGCGAAGAATCTCCGACCCCCTTCGCTCACGCTCAGCATGACAGGGGGAGCGGCTCCGACCCCCTTCGCCCCTGCTCAGCATGACAGGCTAACGGCTCGGCGGGGGTCTCACCTCTCAGCCCACTGGTCGCGGGGAAGGTTGACTTCGTAGAAACTCAACCCCTGGCATCCTATCACCTGGGACATACTATATATAGAGATGTCTACATATAGTAGGCAGCGAAAAAAATTTCTCAAAATATAGGGAAAAAGCCCTCCAAAACCGTTGACAAGCCCGCCCCGTATTTTTTACAATATTGGCAACTGAGTGGATGTTCAGTGGTTGCCAGGTGGTAGTCCAGTGGAGGAACAGTCTTCTGAACAGGCACGGGAAGGGGAGCGAGTGGAGATATGGGGCGGCTCTCCACTCAACGACCCCTTGGCATGGTTGCAGGGCTACTCGGAGCACTCGGTAGATGACAAGGGGCGCATCATCATGCCGCAGCGCTTCCGAGACCTGTTCGACCGCTCCTGCGTGCTCACGCAAGGCTGGGGCAAGTGCCTGTTCGTGTTTCATCCTACCACCTGGCAACGGGTTCAAATCAACATGGCTCGTCTACCGCTGATAAAGGAAGAGGCAGTCGTGCTACAGCGCTACATCATCGGCACCGCCTGCTTCGTAGATATCGATTCGCAGGGCAGGCTTGCTATCCCTGCTCACTTACGGGAGCACGCTCAAATTAGCCTGCCGACCGCGGAGACACAGAGCATTGTGGTCATTATCGGCGCGCCCTATCGGCTGGAAATCTGGAGCAAACAGCAGTGGAAGGAGATGAACGCTCGGCTGGAGGATGCTGTGCTCTTCCAGGCGGCGGAGCGGCTGAACCTGTCGCTGGACTTGGTGCGATGATTGCCATGCATACCCATACGCCTGTCATGGTGCGCGAAGTGCTGGAGCTGCTCCATCCGCAGCCTGGCGCCATCGTAGTGGATGCGACGGTGGGGTTGGGTGGTCATTCGGTGGAGATTGCGCCTCGTTTGGTGCCTGGTGGGTGGCTCATTGGCATCGACCGCGACCCCCAGGCGTTGGAGATTGCGGGACGCAGGCTGGAGCCTTTCAGCGGAGCGATGCGAGTGACGCTGGTACATGCCGACTTCCGCGAGCTGCCGCAGATACTAAGCGCGCGCGGGATAGAGGGGATCGACGGCATCCTCTATGACCTAGGGGTGAGCTCGCTACAGCTGGACAGCGCGGAGCGCGGGTTCAGCTTCCGTTTTGACGCTCCGCTGGATATGCGCATGGACACCAGCCGCCCGGGAGTAACCGCTCAGGAGATTGTGAACCGCTGGAGCGAAGCCGACTTGCGCCAGCTAATCTGGGAGTATGGCGAGGAGCCTGCAGCGGCGCGCATCGCCCATGCTATTGTGCAAAACCGCCCCATAGGCAGCACGCAGCAGCTCGCTGCGATTGTCGCGAGGGCGGCTGGACGAAGGGGGGGACGACTTCATCCTGCCACGCGCACGTTCCAAGCGCTGCGCATTGCCGTCAACCGCGAACTGGAGGGACTGCAAGAGGCGATAGAGCAGGCAATCCGGCATCTGTTACCGGGCGGACGTATCGTGGTGCTGTCGTATCATTCGCTGGAGGCGCGGGCGGTCAAGCGAGCGTTCCAGCGGCTCAGCGGCAAATGCATCTGTCCAACAGGCACGCTCATGTGCCAGTGTGGGGCAGAGCGGTGGATACAGGTCCTAACGCCTCATGCCCTGAAGCCAGAGGCGGAGGAGGTCGCTCGCAATCCACGCTCCCGCAGCGCACAGTGCAGGGCAGCACAGCGTCTGATGGGGGCGTAGACAACACCAAGGAGGTTGTGATGGTTTTTCAGGACGTCATTCGAAGTGGGGGGCGAACTCGTTCGCATGCGGTTGCCCGTTCCCGCGTGACAGTCGGGGCGCGCTGGTGGTGCGTGCTAGCGGCAGCGGGGGCAATCGCTTACGTGGGCGCATGCGGTTACCTGTACAGTCTGTCGCGCGAGCGCCATCAGTTGCTGCTACAGCGCGACCAGCTGCGCAAGGAGAACCTGCTTCTGCAAAGCCAGTGCGAGACGTTACGTAATCCCCTGCGCATTCGTCAAGAGGCGCAGGCGTTCGGCATGGTGTTGCTGACCAAGCCGCAGGCGCTGGCAGAAAAACCTGTGATGTTGGCGCAGCACCGTTGAACCGCTATTGGCTATCGTAGCGGCGTCTTGTAGGGACCATGCGCCACGCATGAGAGCGAAGTCGTCTACGGGAATGCGTCGACGAGGGGTTGCGTTCTCCATCGAACACGCCCGATGGAGGTTGATGTTCCTCGGGTGGATAACTCTTTTGCTCTTCGTGGGGGTGTGGGCGCGCTTGCTGTATCTACAGACGGTCAAGGCAGACGAGCTGCGCGCAATGGCTCAGCGGTACGGCGGGCTGCGTAAACGCACATGGACTGTCTACGGCATGCGGGGAACCATCCGAGACCGTCACGGCAATGTGTTCGCGATGGATGTGATGTCTCTTTCGATATACATCCGTCCAAAGGCTGTCACCGAGGTGAAAACCGTAGCACGACAGCTCAGCCCGGTGGTCGGAATGCCGCCCGAACAGATCGAGGCGTTGATTGTGCAGTGGCGCGAGCGACTGGAGCGGGCACAGCAGGGCGCATCTGGACCCAGACCGGTTCCTGCGGCGTTCACGCTGAAGCGGGAAGTGGTCGGCGAGCGAGCCACGCGGCTGCGCGAGGCGATGGCGCGAGAGCGGGCGCGCCTACGTGAAGCCATGAAGCAGGCTGCTCGCTCCTACCGAAGCGTGCGGCTCACTTCGTGGCTAGATGGAGTAGACGTGGTCGAGGAACCGCATCGCCAGTATCCGTATGGCTCTATTGCCTCGGCGCTGATTGGCTTCACCGACCGTGAGGAGCGCGGGCAGATGGGAGTCGAGTACCTCCTTGACCTGACGTTGCGCCCGACACATGGTGAGGTGGAAGGGGTGCCAGGTGCTCAGGGGCAGATCGCGCTGGGTACTCGGCGAGTGAAAACCGTCCCTCGGAACGGAGAGGACGTGCAGCTGACAGTGGATGTGAACATCCAGAACATCGCCGAGGAGTGCTTGCGCGAGGTGATGCGCAAGCATCAGCCAGCGGGAGCGTGTGCTATCGTGATGGACGCGCATCATGGTGACCTCCTCGCTGTAGCGAACATGCCCGGTATCGACCTCAACCGCTGGCAAGAGGAGGTGCGCAAGCAGGGGTTGGGAGTGATGCGCAATCTGGCGACGACGGCGCTGTTCGAGCCCGGCTCGACGCTCAAGCCTGTCGTGATTGCTGAGGCGATGCAGGCAGGCGTGGTCGGCGAGGGGAGCCGTTTCCACTGTACGGGCGCGCTGAAGGTAGGCAAGCACACTATCCGCTGCGCCCTGCACGGCGGGCGGCGGTCGCATGGCAGCCAGAGCCTGCAAGAGGTGGTGGCGCATTCCTGCAACGTGGCGACCGCTCAGATTGGCATGAAGCTGGGAGCACATCCCCTGTATGAAGGGATAAGGCGGTTCGGTCTACTGGAGAAGCCTCTGATCGGAGCCGAACGCGGTAGGCTGGAGCGCCCGGAGGGGTGGCAGCGCGTTCGCCTAGCGAATGTGGCGTTTGGACAAGGTGTGCAGGTAACACCTCTGGCGCTCGCTGCTGCCTACGCGGTCATCGCTAACGACGGGGTGTACGTGAAGCCCCGTCTCCTGTTAACCGAGCCAGTGGAGACGCGGCAAGTGTTGTCGCCAGAGGTCGCCGCGCAGATGCGCCGTTATCTGCAGGCAGTGGTAGAAGAGGGCACGGGCAAGCTGGCACGGGTCACGGGCTACACGGTGGCGGGCAAAACAGGCACAGCCCAGAAGGTCATTCCGGGCAGACGCGGGTATGCTCCTGGCAAGTATGTGGCGTCCTTTGTGGGCTTCGCGCCAGTGGAACAACCACGCATCGTGGTGCTGGTGCTAGTGGATGAGCCGAGGAACGGTTACTATGGGGGCGCCGTGGCGGCGCCTGCATTTGCCCGCATGACTGAGCGTGTGCTGGCGTACTTGGGCGTGCCTGCGCAGCTCGAAGAGCAGAAACTTGTCTCACTTTCTAGACGCTGAGGCATCCTGTATAATAGGTGTTTGTAGCACAGCAAACGACGCTGTTAGCGCCCTACACGCCCATCCGGGCGAGACGTATGCAGAGGGAAGCCGCGAGAGGCATTCGGGATGGAAGGGACATCGCACATTCGTCTGTCTGAACTGATACAAGCGTTGCCGAGATACTGCTGGCACGGTACACACGACCCGACGGAGGTCTGGGTGAGCGAAGTGGTGTACGACTCGCGCCAGGTGCAGCCTGGTGCGCTGTTTGTGGCGGTGCCAGGACAGCGCTACGACGGACACGACTTCGTGCACGACGCCCTGTCGCGGGGGGCGGTCGCGCTGGTGGTAGAGCGTCCTGTTGAGGCAAGCACGGTTCCCGTGCTGCAGGTGCCCCATGCGCGGGAGGCGCTGGCTCTGCTGGCAGACCGCTTCTATGGTTCCCCTTCGCGTTCGTTGCTGCTGGTAGGCGTCACGGGAACGAACGGCAAAACCACGACGACGCACCTGATTGCCCACTTGCTGCGAGAGGCAGGTTACCGCACGGGACTCATCGGCACGCTGGGCGCGAAGCTGGACGGCGTGGGCGAGGTGCCCATTTCGCACACGACCCCAGAAGCGCCCGACATCCAGCGCGTGCTGCGTACCGCAGTGCAGCACGGCGTGCAGGCAGTGGCCATGGAGGTTTCCTCACACGCTCTGCACCAGCACCGCACACTGGGGCTGGAGTTTGACGTAGCGGTATTCACTAACCTGACGCAAGACCATCTAGACTATCACGGCACGATGGAGGCGTACGCGGCGAGCAAGCGCCGTCTGTTTGTGGACTACCCCCAGCGCACGCGCAAGCAGTTTCAGGGGGTATTCAACCTAGACGACGAGACGGGTAGGCAGTGGTACGAAGAAAGTGCATACACCCGATGGGGGTATGGGGTTTCCAGTGAAGAGGCATCGGTGCGCGCGCTAGAGGTGCGGGTGTTACCCGATGGGGTGCAGCTGAGGGTGGCGACTCCTGCGGGAGAACATGAATTGCATGTGCCCCTGGGAGGAGCGTTCCAGGTGTACAATGTGCTAGCAGCACTCACGACAGCTTTCGCACTGTCGCTTCCCGTAGAGGTTTCACTCGCTGCGCTGGAGACTGCGCCGCAAGTGCCTGGACGCTTCGAGATGGTACCCAATCGGCGAGGTATTACGGTAGTGGTGGACTACGCGCACACTCCCGACGGTTTGCAGAACGTGCTGAGTTCGGCACGGGCGTTGCAGCCCCGTCGGCTCATTGTGGTCTTTGGCTGCGGTGGCAACCGTGACCGTTCCAAGCGCCCGCGCATGGGCGAGATTGCTGCGCGCATGACGGACCTGTGTGTGGTAACCTCGGACAATCCGCGTCACGAGTCACCAGAGGCGATTATTGAGGAGATTCTGCAAGGTATTCCTCCGCAGGCGAACGTGCTGGTGGAGCCAGACCGGCGCAGGGCGATTGCCCTAGCGATAGAACGAGCCGAGCCGGGGGACATGGTCGTGATTGCGGGCAAGGGGCATGAGACTGTACAGATTGTCGGTGACCAGCGCATCCCCTTCGACGACCGTCAGGTCGCTCGCGAGATACTGGGAGAGGGTTCAGGTGGCAATGGAGCCAGTAGCGATTGACGAGGTAGCGAAAGCGATAGGTGGAGTGTTACGAGGCGAGCGGACGCGCCAAGTGCGAGGCGTGAGCGTCGACAGCCGTACGCTAGAGCCGGGGCAGCTCTTTTTCGCTATCCGGGGAGAACGCACGGACGGGCATCAGTATGTGCGCGCAAGCGCCGAGCGGGGCGCCGCAGGGGCGGTGGTCTCGCAGCCAGTGGATGCCCCAGAAGGTTTTCCCCTCATCTTCGTGGCGGACACGGTGTGGGCGCTGGGGTGCTTTGCCCGTTGGTACCGCAGCCGCTTCGACATCCCGGTAGTGGGCATCACGGGCAGCGCAGGAAAAAGCACGACCAAGGAGATGGCAGCGGCGGCGTTGAGTGCGCGCTACGAGGTGCTGAAGTCCCCTCAGAACCTGAACACGGAGATTGGCGTGCCGCTGGCACTGGCTCAGCTGGGGAGCCGACACACCGCTGCTGTGCTGGAGCTAGCGATGCGGGGCAGGGGGCAAATCGACTGGTTAGCCTACATCGTGCGCCCCCAGGTGGGCGTGATTACCAACATCGGTTGGGCGCATCTGGGGCTGCTAGGCTCGCGAGACAACATTGCTCTAGCGAAGTCGGAGCTGCTCTACCGCCTGCCTGAAGGTGGGGTTGCGGTGTTGAACGCAGATGATGACTATTTCGACTTCTGTCGTCGGCAGGCGCCCTGCGCGGTGCTGTCGTTTGGGTGGCGTCGTCCTGCGAATGTGCGCGCAGTGAAGATTCAGATGGATGAGCAGGGCAGAGCACAATGCTTTGTGCGCTACCAGCGGGAAGTGGCTTCCCTGCACGTGCCTGTCCCCGGACTACACCATCTGAGCAACGCGCTGGCGGCGCTTGCAGTGGCAGTGGCGCTAGAGGTTCCCTTGGCGGAGGCGGCGTCGCACCTGCAGCAAGCGCATACGCTGGAGCGGCGCATGAACATCCTCCATACGGCGAAGCAGGTGACCGTGTTGGATGACACGTATAACGCCAATCCCGCGTCGGTGAACGCCGCGCTGCACACGCTGGAGCGGATTGCCAACGGCAGTCGGCGAGTGGTAGTGCTAGGAGACATGCTGGAGCTGGGCGAGGAGGCGCCGCGTCTGCATCGCGAAGCGGGCAGAGAGGTGGCGCGAATCGGCGCACAGGTGCTGGTGGCAGTGGGGGAGATGGCGGAGGAGGTGGTGCGAGGAGCGCAGCTGGAAAGACACTCTCCCCTGTGTCTCACCTTCCCCGACAGCCACTCCGCCGCGCAACACGTGCCTGCCCTGCTGCAACCCGGTGATGTGGTGCTGGTGAAAGGGTCTCGTGCCCTCCAGATGGAGCGGGTGGTGCAAGCCATCTCTGAGGACTGTTAACATGCTTTGGTTCTGGATGGCATTTGCCATCGCGCTCGCGGTGGTGCTGGTGATGGGAGAGCCTGCGTTGCGCGTGTTGGTGGCGATAAAAGCGCGCCAGGCAATCCGTGAGGACGCACCCGAACGTCATCGCTCCAAGGCAGGCACTCCCACGATGGGCGGTGTGCTCATTGTGACAGGACTGGTCATGGGGGTGTTGCTGACGCTGGGCATCCAGGCGGCTCTGGCTCAGCAGACGCTGACTCGGGTATGGGACCCGGCGGTGTTCTGCACGACGGTGCTAGCGTTCGCAGGCATCGGTCTGCTGGACGACTACCTGATTATTCGGCGCGGCAAGAATCTGGGCTTAAAAGCGCGTCAGAAACTGCTGATGCAGTTCGCGGTTGCCACCGCGTTCGTCGCCTACCTATACCTAGGTGGTGAGAGGGGCGTTACCACTGCCCTGCAGCTGGGCGACTGGCGTCTGGACTTGGGGGCGTGGTACTACCCGCTGGCGGCGGTTTTCATCGTCGCGCTGTCCAACGCGGTCAACTTGAGCGATGGGCTGGACGGGCTAGCGGCAGGCTTATCGCTGATTGCAGCATCGGCGCTGGGTAGTATCGGTAGCCTGCGAGAGACCTCTTGGCTGCTGCAGGGGGCAGGGGCGCTGGGAGGAGCCTGTGCGGGCTTCCTGCAGTATAACCGTTACCCAGCACGGGTATTTATGGGCGACACGGGTTCGCTAGCGCTGGGCGCGGCGCTGGCGTTGCTTGCCATCTTAGCCAAGGTAGAGCTGGTCGCGATGGTCGTGTTGCTGGTCTTCTGGATAGAGATGTTGTCAGTCGTCTTGCAGGTTATCTCGTTCCAAACGACGGGCAGGCGGATATTCCGCATGTCCCCGCTACACCATCATTTTGAGCTGATAGGCATGCACGAGACGCGCGTGGTAACGATGTTCTGGATAGCGGGGCTCCTGTGCGGGGGGGCAGGCTACCTGATGGCATGGCTGAACAGATGAATCACATCAGCTGGAAGGGCAAGCACATACTGGTAGTGGGTATCGGGCGGAGCGGCTACGATGTGGCGCGAGTGCTCCGTGCGCTAAATGCGCGCGTTACCGCCTGCGACAAGAGGAATCCTCCCCTAGCAGCGGATCTGGAGCAGATAGGGGTTCACGTGATGCCAGAATGGCAGGGGGGGATGCCAGCGGGAGATTACGACCTTGTGGTCACCAGTCCGGGCGTGCCTGCCGACGCCCCCATCCTGCGGCAGGCGGTGCAGCAGGGCATCCCCGTCTGGTCTGAAGTGGAATTTGCCTTCCATCTCGCGCAAGCCCCCATCGTGGCGGTCACAGGCACGAACGGCAAAAGCACGACTGCTGCCCTGATTGTGCACATTCTGAGCACAGCGGGCTACGACGCCGTGCTATGTGGGAACATCGCTGCCGAGGAGATGGAGCGTACGCTCACCGATGCGGCTTTCCATTCCCACGAGAGGCAGATTCTGGTCGCTGAGGTCAGCAGTTTCCAGCTGGAGTGGGTGCATCAGTTCCGCCCGCATGTGGGAGTCTGGACGACGCTGTCTCCAGACCACCTGGACCGACATCGCTCCTTCGAGGAATACGGCAGGACGAAAGCAAGGCTTTTCCTGCGCCAGCAGGAGGATGATTTCGCCGTGTTGCCCAGCGACGATGCCCTCATTCAGAGCCTGGTGAGTACACGGGCTCAATTGCTCTACTTCTCCCATCAAAAGGTGAACAAAAACGTGGAGACGGCAGTATGGTGCAACGAGAGCGGAGTATACCTGAGGCGCTGGGGTGAGGAACGTCACCTTGCCTCAATAGAACGCCTGAGGCTATATGGGTTGCACAACTGGCGCAACGTGGCGGCGGCGGTCGCCGCCTGTTCGCCCTGGGAAGTCCCTCCTGAGCGCCTGCAAGAGGCAGTGGATACCTTCCGCCCATTGCCCCATCGCATGGAGTGGGTGGCGGAGATTGCAGGCGTGCACTACGTGAACAACTCCATGTGCACGAACCTGCAGGCAGTGCAGGAGAGCCTTCAGGCAGCGCCTGCGCCCGTAGTGCTCATCATGGGGGGGGTGGATAAGAGCGACTCGCCCTTCCAGAATCTGGTGCCACTACTACAGGAGAAAGCGCGCGGAGTAGTGCTCATCGGAGCGGATGCGGAGCGCATCGAGCAGCAACTACGCACTGGGGGATGGGTAAAAACCGTCCGCTGTGGCACGTTGGAGGAGGCGGTGCGATACGCCCGCGACATAGCGCAGCGTGGGGATTGGGTGATGCTGTCGCCCGGCTGCGCCAGCTTTGACATGTTCGCCAGCTTTCAGGAGCGGGGTAAGGCGTTTCGGCAGATAGTCCATCGGCTGGAGGCGCTCGATGAGTGAGGCGTCAGCGGCAAGGGCAGATCGCCTGCTCGACGGGGCGGTGTTGGGACTGGTACTGGTGGGTCTGGTGGCGGTGTACGATGCCAGCTTCCCCCGGTTAGGGACTGAGCAGATGCTCAAGCAGCTCATGTGGGCAGGGGTTGGACTACTCGCGTATTGGGTAGGCAGGCTTCTCTCTCCCGTCTTTCTGTATCGTTGGGCGTGGGTGTTCGGTATCGGTTCGCTGGGGTTGATGCTGGCGGTGTTGAGCCCTCTTGGTGAGGAGCGTGGGGGAGCCACGCGCTGGCTTCAGCTGGGGCAGATTGGCTCGCACGAGATTCTGGTGCAGCCCGCCGAGCTGGGCAAGGTCGCACTGGTGCTGTTGCTAGCGCGGCTGCTCAGCCATCGGAACCTCATCGCGGCGTGCAAGCCGATTCAGGAGCGGCGCTGGCCAGGCTGGGCGATTATCGTGATGCTGGCGTCGGCGGGAATAGTGGTTGTCGCGCAGGAGGATTTGGGCACTGCTTTGCTATTCGTCGGTATCGGTCTGGCTATGCTGTACACTGCGGGACTGCCACTGCGACGAGCGCTCTTGCTGACTGCCTTGCTGGCGGTGGTGGGCGCGTTCTTCGTGGTGCAGAAGACCTACCGCCTGCAGCGGGTGGTCGCCTTTACACAGCCGTTCGAGCACATGTATGGTTCTGGATATCAGCTAGCTCATTCGCTGATGGGCATCGGCACGGGTGGTGTGTGGGGTACGGGGTTGGGGCTAGGACGCGCCAAGGAGTTTCTGCCTGCAGCGGAAACTGACTTCGTGTTCGCCACTATCGCGGAGGAGACAGGCATATTGGGCGGCACGTTGGTCATTGTGCTGCTGGCTTTCGTGTGGTGGCGGGTGTTCCTCATCGCGTCACGCACGCAGGCGATGTTCACGCTGTTACTAGCGCAGGGGATTGCCGTGATGATTGCCCTGCAGAGCCTGCTCAACCTGTATGTGGTTACGGGGTCTGTGCCCACGACGGGCGTTCCATTGCCGTTCATTAGCTACGGTGGCTCATCGTTAGTGAGTCTTTTATTCAGTATCGGTTTAGTGCAAAAAGTTGCATCCAATCCGATGGTGGAGCGCATTCGGGAGGTTCCCCATGCGCGTGTTGTTGGCCGGCGGGGGTACGGGAGGACATCTGTTTCCCGCCGTGAGTATCGCCGAGGCGTTGCGTGAGCATGGGGTCAGCGATGTCGCGTTCGCGGGGCGTGCGGAGGGGATAGAGGGGCGAGTTCTCCCCCCATTAGGTTGGCGGTTCTTTGCTATCTCCGCACAGCCATTGCGGCGTTCGCTGTCGCCGTTTGCAGTGTGGGCGCTGTGGCGCACAGTATCGGATGCGCACCGCATCCTACGTGCCTTCGCGCCCGATGTGCTGGTGGCGACGGGGGGATACGTGGCGGCGGGGGTAGTCATCGCACAGGCTCTGCGGCGCGGCAAGGTGGTTCTGCATGAACAAAACGCTATCCCTGGGCGTACCAACCGCTGGCTAGCGCGCTGGGCACGGCGAGTGTGCATCACTTTTGAAGGCACGGCGCGATACTTCGAGCAGAGCCGATGTGTGCGCACTGGCCTGCCTGTTCGGCGCCAGCTACTGCAGGCGCGTACCGAACGTCAGCATGCCTGCGCGTCGCTGGGGTTGGAGGCAGACCAGCGGGTGCTCTTCGTAATCGGGGGCAGTCAGGGAGCGCGCCAGCTCAACGAGTGGACGCAGGAGATGCTACCTGCTCTAAAGACGGCTGGGGTACAGGTAATGCATCAGGTGGGCGAGCGCCATGCGAGCGAGTGGCAGGAGCACGTGCAGGAGCCCGGCTATCGGTGGTTCGCCTTTCTGGACGCCCAGCAGCTGGGGCTGGCGCTATCCGCAGCGGACTTCGTGCTCTCGCGGGCGGGAGCGTCTACACTAAGCGAGATTGCGCTGTTTGGAAAGGCGGCGCTCTTGGTGCCCTACCCTTACGCCTATGCCGACCACCAGTGGTACAACGCGCAGGAGCTGGCAAGAGGAGGAGGAGCGCTGGTCTTTCGCGAGAGCGAGCTGGACGCCCAGAGGTTGTTGCGAAAGATACTGGAGCTGATGCGCAACGACAGCATACTGCAGGAGATGGGTGAGCGTAACCGCCGCTGGGCGATAGAGGATGCGGCGGAGCGAGTGGTGCAGGTGGTGATGGAGGTCGCGGCGGCGCCATGAGTAGCAAGTGTGTGCATTTTGCAGGGATTGGGGGCATTGGCATGAGCGCAATCGCACAGGTGCTGCACTCTCGCGGGTGGCACGTCACGGGGTGTGACCTAAAGCCGAGTGCGCTCACCGAGAAGCTGCAGGCACAAGGCATCCCCGTGTGGGCTGGTCACGACCCAGCTCACGTGCGAGGGTGTGACGTGTTCGTTTATACCGCCGCCATCCACGAAGACAACGCAGAGCTGCAGGCAGCACGGCATGCGGGGATGCAAGTGCTGCGTCGCTCGCAAGCGCTCAACCTGCTCCTAGAGGGCTACAAGGGCATCGCTGTGACGGGCACGCACGGCAAAACCACAACGACAGCGATGCTGGCAGCGATACTGGAGGCAGCAGGCGCCGACCCGCAGGTGCTCATCGGAGGAGAGGTCAGTCGCTACGGCGGCAATGTGCGGCTGGGGAAGGGGGAGTACGTGGTCGTCGAGGCGTGCGAGGCATACGATTCGTTCTTGGACCTGCATCCCTTCGCGGCGATTGTGACCAATGTGGAGGCAGAGCACCTGGACTACTACGGTACGGAGGAGCGGATGCTGCAAAGCTACCAGCGCTTTGTGGCGCAGGTGCACCCGCAGGGGATAGTAGTGACCTGGGCGGACGACGCACGCAGCCTCTCCATCTGTGAGCGGGTAAAGGCGCGCGTGGTCACCTTTGGCAGGGGCGATAGAGCGGATTATCGGGTGCTGTCTGGCGAGACACTGAGGGAGTTCTCCCTAATCGCTCGTGGGCGGGAGGTGGGACGTATCCGCCTGCAGGTGCCAGGAGCGCACAACCACCTGAACGCCGCCGCTGCTGCTGGTCTTGCGATAGAGCTGGGCGTTCCCTTTGAGGTAGTGCGTAGCGCGCTGGGCGACTTCGCGGGAGTGCAACGTCGGCTGGAGTTCATCGGCAGTGCGCGGGGCGTGCGCGTTTACGATGACTACGGGCACCACCCCACCGAAATCAGAGTGACGCTGGAGACATTGCATGCGTTTGAGGAGGGTAGGCTTGTTGTGGCGTTCCAGCCGCATCTGTATAGTCGCACGCGCGATTTCCTCCAGCAATTCGCTCAGGTGTTAGGGGAGGGATGTGACTTTCTGTTGCTGGTAGAAATCTATCCTGCCCGAGAGGAACCCATCCCGGGTATCAGTTCTGCCCGTCTGGCGGAGGAGGTACGACAGCGCTATCCTCACCTCCCTGTAGTGCTGGCGGAGACCCCTGAGCAAGCGGCAGCAGCGCTGACCCGCATCGTCAAGGCAGGGGATGTTGTACTCACTCTGGGGGCAGGGGAGCTAGACCGTACTGCGCGCCTGCTACTGCGCTATCTCCAGGAGGCGAGCCATGCCTGAGAAGGTGATGGTACTAATGGGCGGCGACTCTTCTGAGCGCGATGTCTCCCTCTCCTCAGGTAGGCGCGTCGCAGAGGGATTGCGCAGGGCAGGGTATCTCGTTGTGGAAATGGACGTGCTGTTCGACCCCGCGCTGGCGAAGCGGTACGGTTTGTCTGCTAGTTCGTCGCGGGCAGTTGGAGTGGCTGACCTGATAGCACGTCTGCAGGAGCATCAACCAGACGTGGTATTCATCACCCTGCACGGCGCGCCAGGCGAAGACGGTCGCGTGCAGGCGATGTTAGACCTGATGCAGATACCCTATACCGGTTCTGGGGTACTAGCGAGTGCACTGGCACTAGACAAGGTGATGACCAAGCGGGTGCTGGCGGCGAGCGGTATCCCTGTGGCGCCTGATGTGGTGGTAGAGTGTTGCGAGCCGATGGAGGACGTTCTGCGGCACGTGCGCGAGCAGCTAGGCTATCCTGTCATCGTCAAGCCAAACACACAAGGTTCCACTATTGGCGTGCAGCGGGTGTATGCTGCGGAAGAACTGCCCAAAGCGTTGGAGAATGCCTTTCGCTACGACGATTGTGTGCTGGTGGAGCCGTTGATTTCGGGCGTCGAGTTGACAGTGCCTGTAGTGGGAAACCGTCGGACGGTAGCCTTGCCAATGATTGAAATCGTGCCTGCGAGCGGGTTCTACGACTATGAGGCAAAGTACACACCTGGCGCCACTGATGAGATTATCCCGGCGCGGGTGCCCGAAGAGGTGCACACGCTATGCGCCCGATACGCTCAGCAGGCGCATCGGGCGCTGGGGTGTCGGGGCATGTCTCGTACCGACTTCATGTGGGACTATCATCAGCCTGTCGTGCTGGAGGTCAACACCATCCCCGGCATGACGCCAACCAGCTTGCTGCCACGTTCGGCGGAAGCCTACGGTTGGAGCTTCGAGCAGCTGGTGGCGAACCTGGTGCGCCTAGCGAAAGGGGAGGAAGTGGCATGACCCGGCGACGTGCATCGGCAGGGGCAGCATGGGAGATGCCTCGCACAAGGCGCAACAATTGGCGCCTGCTCCAGCGCGTGCTGCTGCTACTGCTACTGGCTGAAGTGGGAGCAGCCGTGTGGAGCAGCCCAATCTTCTGGGTGCGGGAGGTAACCGTGGAAGGGATTGCTCTCACCCGCCCCGAGGAGGTCGTGCACGTCATGAGGTTGGGGGAGCGAAACAACTGGGTGTTCCTCTCTCCGTCTCGTCTGGCGCAGCGGCTGCAGAGCCTGCCTGCCGTTGCCGATGCGGTGGTGGCTCGCAGGATATGGGGGAAGGTTTCAGTGCGTGTCTTCGAGCGCCAGCCTTTGGCGCTGCTGCGTACAACAAAAGGCAGCTACTGGATCGACGCACGCGGCGTGCCGTTTTGGAGGACAGAGCAAGCAGCAGGGCTACCTGAGATACATGTGCAGGCGCCGTTTTCGGTGACCTTGGGGCGGGCGGTATCCAACAAGTCTGTACAATCTGCTCTAGAAATTTTATACCGTTATGTTCCAGAGCATCACCTGCCAGTGGCGCAAATAGTGGTTGACCGCGAAGGGAATCTGTGTTTAAATATGAAGGGGAGATTGCCGCGTGTGAAAATCGGGGACAGCACGGGTCTGGCACGCAAGATGGCGCGTGCCGCTGAGTTGTGGCAGCAGCCACAACTGGTGCAGCAGGCAGAGTATCTCGATGTCAGCTACGTCGACAAACCCGTCTGGAAGCCTCGCGCCAACGGGAAGGGAGCAGCGCAATGAACCTAAACGTTTTTCTCTCCAGCATTCGCAACAATCCATGGGTAACGCCGGTGACGGTGATGGCGCTCATCCTAGGGGCGCTGCTTGCGGTCTCGCTGAAGACGCAGCAGACTATTCGCTCTGCCTCGTTGCCATCTAACCGCTTTTCGGGGCTGGCGGCGGCGTATCGCGACCAGCAGGAGCAGCTGAAGATGGCGAACGAGGAGATTAGCAAGCTGCGCGAGCGCACTACACAGTACGAGAACGAGATGGCGAGCGCTTCTGAGAAGGCGCGGCTTCTCAACGAGTCGTTGCAAGAGGCGAAGTTCCTAGCAGGGCTGACACCTGTGGAGGGTCCGGGCGTGGAGGTGGTCTTGCAAGATAGCAAGAAGCGTCCGCCTCCGAACTCGCCCATAGACATCGAGAACTACATTATCCACGATTCAGACCTGCAGCGCGTGGTGAACGAGTTGCACGCTGCAGGTGCAGAGGCAGTAGCGGTAAACGGGCAACGCATCATCGCGAACACCGCCATCCGCTGCGTGGGACCGACAGTGCAGGTGAACGGTATCGCGCTGTCCTCACCCTATGTGATTCACGCGATTGGCGACCCGGATACCCTGGCGAGCGCCCTGAACCTGCCTCAGGGCGTGTTGGCAGATATTCAGGCGGTAGACCCGAACATGGTAAAGGTGGTGAAGAAAACCAAAATCGTCATTCCTGCCTACACGGGCAGCTTGGTCTTTCGCTATGCGAAACCGGCGCCCAATAACTCTGGAGGTACGACACGGGAGGAGGGGGAGAGCGGCTCTTGATGAACTGGCTACCCGTGTTTGCCCTGTTAGTGGGCTTTTTCGTGTTTTACTTCATGCCGTTGCAGTTGCCCAGCGACTACGCGCCGTACCTAAGCCTAGCCACCTTGTCTGGGCTGGACTCGATTTTAGGAGGGATTCGGGCAGGTATCGAGGGCAAGTTTCACGTAGATGTATTCGTATCGGGGTTCATCTTCAATACCCTGCTGGCTGCTCTGCTTGCATATCTGGGCGACCAGATTGGGGTAGACCTGTTTCTGGCGGCGGTAGTGACACTGGGAGGGCGGATGTTTCTCAACCTGTCGCTCATCCGTCGTTACTACTTGACCCAGTGGAACATCTCTCGACAGCGCGACACCGAAAGAACGTAAGACAGGAGTTCACACATGATTGCCGGACTGGATATCGGCACCACGAAAGTGGCAGCGCTGATTGCGGATGTCACCGACGACATGCGTCTGGATATCATTGGGGTGGGGGTGGCGCCCTCGAGAGGGCTACGCAAAGGCACAGTGGTGGATATCGAACAGGCGACCGAGTCGATTGCGCACGCTGTCGAGCAGGCAGAACATGTGGCGGGGCGTCGGATCGAATCGGTGTTGGTGGGGGTCACAGGGGAGCACCTGCGCTCGCTCAACTCGAAAGGGATGATTGCCATCACCTCGCCCACGCGCGAAATCTCGCGGGAAGACGTGGAACGGGTGATGGAGAGTTCGCGCACGGTAGTGCTCACGCCCGACAGAGAGGTGATTCACGCCATTCCCCGGGGCTACGTGGTGGATGGGCAGAATGGGATTCGGCAGCCGGTGGGCATGAGTGGCTCGCGCCTGGAAGTGGAGACGCACATCATTCACGGCAGTAGCGCTTTCCTGCAGAATGTGGTCAAGTGCGTACAAAGAGCGCAGCTGCAAGTGCAGGCGATTGTCGTGGAGCCCATCGCCACGGCGGAGGCGGTGCTCACCGAGGCGGAGCGCACGTTGGGAGTGGCACTGGCGGATATCGGGGGGGGCACTACCGATGTGGCGGTTTTCACCGATGGTGAGATATACTATACGGGAGTCATCCCCGTCGGGGGCAATCACGTGACCAACGACATCTCGATGGGGTTGCGTACACCTCCCGAGGAGAGCGAACGCATCAAACTGCGCTACGCCTGTGCGCTGCGGCAGCTGGTGGGCGAGGATGAAGTTGTTCCGCACCGCCCGATGGGCAGTGTAGAGGAGCGGAAAGTGCCCGCGCGGGTGTTGGCAGAGATTGTGGAACCGCGCATGCGCGAGCTGTTCGAGCTGATATATGCCGAGATTCAGAAGTCGGGCACGGCAGGCATGCTGCCGGGCGGGCTAGTGTTGAGCGGCGGCGGTAGCCTCATGCGCGGGGTGCTGGAGCTGGCGCGCGAGGTGACCGACATGCCAGTTCGCCTCGGTAAACCGATGCACGTGGGCGGCTTAGCGGACCAAGTGGATAGCCCGATTTTCGCAACGGGGGTGGGACTGCTTCTGTACGGGCTCAAACATACTTATTCTGGTAGCGACAGCCGTCGTCCCTCGCTGTGGCGTGGAGTGGCGATGCGGCTGCGTCGCTGGTTATCGCGTCTGGCGCAATAATCCAAATCTGGTGGATAGGGGGCTGACATCCATGGCTGGCGGACGACAGTATGCGCAAATCAAAGTCATCGGCATCGGTGGTGGCGGCACCAACGCGGTCAACCGCATGATTGAGGCGGGGTTGGTAGGGGTGGACTTTTGTGCCATGAACACCGATGTGCAGGTGCTGGAAATCTCGGCAGCGGAGAAGAAGGTGCAGTTGGGGGAGAACCTCACGCGCGGGCTGGGTGCGGGGGGCAACCCGCAGATCGGTCGCAGCGCGGCGGAAGAGAGTAAGAATGAGATTATGAAGGTACTAGAAGGCGCAGATATGGTGTTCATCACCGCAGGCATGGGCGGCGGAACGGGCACAGGCGCTGCCCCTGTGGTGGCGCAGCTGGCGAAGGAGATGGGAGCGCTCACCGTGGCGGTGGTGACCAAGCCGTTCAACTTCGAGGGACCGCGTCGGATGCAGATTGCGGAGGAGGGCATCGCGAACCTGCGCGAGCACGTCGACACGCTCATCGTCATCCCCAACGAACGGTTGCTCAGCGTGGTAGAGAAACGCACTACTTTGGTGGAAGCCTTCCGCGCCGCCGACGACATTCTTCGGCAAGGCGTGCAAGGTATTTCCGACATTATCACGATTCCGGGACTCATTAACGTGGACTTCGCGGACGTCAAGGCGACGATGTCCAACGCGGGCACCGCGCACATGGGCATCGGGCACGGGAGCGGTGAGCACCGCGCGCGCGAGGCAGCGGAAAACGCCACGAACAGCCCATTGCTGGAGACCTCCATCGACGGGGCGCAGCGTGTGCTGATTAACGTCACGAGCGGGCTAGACATCACTCTGCAGGAACTGAGTGAAGCTGCTGCGGTCATCCGCAACCTGTGCGACCTCGAAAACGCGCATATCATCTACGGGCACGTGATGGACCCGAAGATGGAAGGCGAAGTGAAGATTACCGTGCTAGCGGCGGGACTGCCTGCCGCTTCGCAGGGTGGTCATGCGGAGCGTGCAGCATATCGCGCTGAGCCTCTACGGCGCGGGGAGCCTCTCGGCGAACCCCCAAGCGCCGTGCCGCCCCGTCCTGCTGAGCGCAGTGTGGGGGTGTCCCCCGGAACGCCCGAACGCCAGCCGCAGCGGACACCGATAGACGATACCGACTACGACATCCCGACGTTCCTCCGTCGGCGGAGCTAAAGCAGATTGCTATGGCGACCCGCGTCGTGGACAAGAGGGAAATGCCGCCCACGCTTCGTTGCCCGCGGCGCGGGTCGTTGATTTGTATAAACAGGGCTGTGCAAGTGGGTTGCTCTTTTCTAGCTCTCTCAGAGGGAGCACTGACGTGCTTTACGACGAGCCTCCCCAGTTCGGGGTAGCGCCTTCAGCGCGCTTTTGCCCACGTCGCAACGGCTTGGTAGGAGGATGTTGGATTGGAGGGCGAACCTCCTGGTGAGCCGAAATCCCCCTACCTCTCCTCCTCGTTCACGAGGAGGAAAACGGCTCGGCGGGAGACTCGCCCGCCAGAGGGCATGCGGGGCGCACCCCGTCATGCGCCTGGGGATGCGACAGAGCGCATCCCTCCAAACCACCTCTGAAGGGGCGCGCTCCGTCGCGACCATTCCCGACGGCTCGGCAGGAGCCTCGCCCTCCAGCTTCAGGTCATTCTGAGTACTTCTTGTCATTCTGAGCGTAGCGAAGAATCTCAGTTCGTCGAGATGCAGAGAGGCTTCGCCTTCGGCTCAGCATGACAGGGGAACGGCTCGGCGGGAGCCTCGCCCGCCAATCCACGTGTCAGTCTGAAGCCCTGTTGCTTGTCTGGGGATAGGCGCCTTGCCGAGAGTAATCCTTTTCCCCTCGCAGACGTTCACCCTGGAGTGACGCGCTCTGCCTCATCCACAGAGGTCACGACGGAGCGTGACCCTCCAAGTAATCGCCCCTTGAAGGGACGCGCTCCGTCGCGTCCATTATGGTCGTGGCAGAGCCGTCCCTTTGCCCGCTCGCGAGAGGGGAGCAAAACAGCAGCTCCGCAGGAGCCAAACGCCTACACTCCCGCGATAATCCTCTCGATGCGTTGCGCGAGGTCGCGCAGGTACTCCCTGTCGCCGCCGCCCAGTTCCGCCGTAAGGAAGCCCGAGTAGCCTACCTCGTCGAGCGCTCTGCGCACTTCGCGCCAGTTCACGTCGCCCTCCAGCAGGTTCACAAACTGTCGCGGACCGCGCTTGAAGTCTTTCAGGTGGACGCGGTGAATGCGCTTGCCCAGCGTGCGTATCCAGTCCTCCGACCAGCCATACGCCAGCACGTTGCCCACGTCGAAGTAGGCTTTCACGTAGGGGCTGCGGAACTCGTCGATGTAGCGGGCGAACTCCAGCGGGCTCAGCAGGAAGTTGTTCCACACGTTTTCTACGGCGATAACCACCCGGAGCTTCTCCGCCAGAGGCAGTAGTTTACGGATGTTCTGCTGCGAGCGGGTGTAGGCATCGGCATAGCGCGTGCTCTCGTTCACGATGGCGGGCACGAGCAATACGGTATCTGCACCCAGCTCTTTCGCGCACTCCATCGCCGCTCGAAGGTCGGCAAGCCCTCTCTCCACCACACCTGGGTCCCCGCTGGACAAGGGCGCATGCCAGCCTCCGTAAATGATGGAATGGATGGGCAGACCCACAGCTTCCGAGGCTGCTCGCAGCCTGCGCCGTTCCTCCGAGCTGGCGATGGGAGGCGATTCGATGCCTTCAAAACCTACCTCTGCCGCGAGCCGAAACCGCTCGACGTAGCCCATCCCTTCAGGCAACATAGAGAGTATCAACGCCTTTCGTAGTCGGCTTGGCATGGGGAGACCTCCTGCGACTGAACTCCAGAGAAGGGATACGGGGTTCGTGTGGGGAATCCTGCAGAGGCGATTCTTCTCCGCAGGAGGGACGCATGCATCTTCAGACCATTGAGCAGATGACGCGGGGAGCGGTGGACATGCTCTTCCGCTACGCCGCAGCCGTGCCAGAGGACAAGTTGACTTGGCGCCCTGCCCCAACAGCCACTACCGTGATGGAGATTTTGCAGGAGAACGCCGTCATACCCTTCCTGCTCGCAGAGGCGTTACGGAGGCGACCGAAAACCGCTGAGGGCGCACTATGGGAGCAGGCAAAGAGCAGAGCGGGCGCGCTGGAAACCCGTGAGGCTTGCGAGCAGGCGTGTCGCGCTGGTACAGAGGAGCTGCTGCATACCCTGCGCGACACTCCAGCCGAGGAGCTCGACCAGAAGATCGTGCTACCCTGGCAAGCCTCCGTCACCCTGCTGGAGGCAGCGCTGGTACACTACTGGAACCTCACCTACCATCTGGGACAGGTCGCCTACATCCAGAGGTTGTATGGGGATACCAACTATTATTGACCCGTCTACACGGACGACAGCAACCCTCTCCGTCTCCGCGCTGAAGCATAATGTGCGCTGGCTGCGCGAGCGGTTGCCTAATCACGTCCGCCTGATGGCGGTAGTGAAAGCAAACGCCTACGGGCACGGAGCGAGCCTCATCGCGCCCTTACTGCAGCAACTCGGAGTAGACGCTTTCGGAGTGGCGGCGACCGCCGAGGCAGCAGCGCTACGCGAGGTAGGGGTGACCGCGCCCATCTTCCTGATAAGCCCCGTGCTGCCTGACGAGGCGGAGGTGGTGTTAGCAACCCGTGTGGTGTGTCTGGTGCAGGAGGGGGAGTTCGTGCGAAGGCTCGCCGTGCTTGCTCAGTCAGGCGGGCAGCAGGCAGAGGTACATCTGAAGGTAGACGTGGGCATGAGCCGTTTCGGGGTGTTCCCCGAGCGGACAGTGGAGGCAGCCTGCGCGATGGAGCAGCTACCCGCGATACGCCTCACAGGCATTGCCACACACTTCCCCTGCGCCGATTCAGATGCGGGGCTCACGGCGCGTCAGTGGCAGGTGTTCGCGCAGGCGGCAGATGAAGTGGAGCGTCGGCTGGGCAGGAAGCTCGTGCGCCACGCCGCTGCGAGCGCGGCCATCCTGAACGTTCCTCAGACAGTTGGCGATATGGTGCGCTGTGGGCTGCTGCTCTACGGGGTGGCTCCGTCGGGGCACCACCCGGAGCCGCTGGGGGTGAAACCCGTGCTTTCGCTGCACACGCGCGTCACTGCCCTGCGATGGATACCACCTGGCAGAGCGGTAGGCTATGGAGCGACCTTTGTGGCACGTCGGAAGACCCTTGTGGCGACAGTGCCTGTCGGCTACGGCGATGGATATCTGCGGGCGCTGGGCAATCGGGCGGAGGTGTTGCTGCGGGGCAGGCGCGTGCCCGTCATCGGGCGCGTGTGCATGGACCAGATGATGTTAGACGCCACTGACACGGGCGCAGAGGTCGGCGATGTGGTCACGCTCATCGGCAAGCAGGGGGAGGAAGAGATTACCGTGAACGAGATTGCTCACTGGCTGGATACCACCCCGCACGAGGTGACCACCTTGCTCTCGGCGCGAGTGCAACGGATACTGGTGGAATAAGCCTCAGTGCATCAGGTACACTGTTTTGCGGGAACCCCTTTCGGAAGAGCCGACACATGCACGAACTACTTATCCATCTGGAAGAAAACGAGTGGCAACGGATACAGGAGATAGCGAAGCGCTTGAACTGCCCTGTGGAGGAGGTAGCGCGCCGCGCCATTTCGCGTTTGACGCTGTATGCTGCTCCTGCCTCAGAGGAGTGGAAGCAGCAATCGGACCAAGTTCTAGCATCAGTCCACGAGCGAATGCAAAGGTTTGACCCAGAAGAGATAGAAGCGGATATCACAGCGGCATACAGGGAACATCGTAGCGATGCGGGCAGTGGTTGATACCAACGTATGGATATCCAACACTACTGAACCCGCATGGCTCGCCCGCACGTCTCATTCTGGCATTTCGCGACGGACTGTTTGAGGCTGTCGCTAGTGAGCCTCTGTTCAGTGAGATTAAAGCGGTCCTTCGCCGTCCGCGCATCTGGCTCAAATACCAGCTTGACGAAGATACTGTGGCAGCCTATCTCGCGCTCATCCGTCAGCAAGTTATCTGGGTAGAGCCGACGGGCTCGCTGCATCTCTGTCGTGACCCGCGTGACGACTTTTTGTTGGAGACAGCCATCTGGGGCGACGCGCAATACATCGTCACTCGAGACGATGACCTGAAACGCGACCCTGCACTGTTGCAGCAGCTGAGTGCAAGTGGCATCAAAATAGTGAGTGTACAACACTTTCTGGATTTACTCTCAGAGCAGTCCCCCTAACAGCTCGCCCTCCCTATGGCTCCACCCACTTGCCGTCCTGCTTCAGCAGGTTGATGAGCTCTTCCACACCGCGCTCCTGTGGGATGTTGTCTTTGACCAGCTGTCGCCCGCGATAGAGGGCAATTTTGCCTGCCGCCCTGCCCACGTAGCCGTAGTCAGCGTCTGCCATCTCGCCAGGTCCATTGACGATACAGCCCATGACGGCAATATCCAGACCTTTCAGATGTTTGGTAGCATTACGAACCTCATTTAAGACAGTAGGTAGGTCAAACTTAGTGCGACCGCAGGAGGGGCAGGCGATATACTCTACCTGCGTCTTGCGCAAACCCATCGCCTGCAGGATATCGTAGCAGACGGGAATTTCGTTCAACGGGTCTTCCGCCAGCGACACGCGGATAGTGTCGCCAATGCCTTCTGCCAGCAGCGTGGCGATGCCCGCCGTGCTCTTAATCCGCGCGTAGGTGCCGTCGCCCGCCTCCGTGACGCCTAGGTGGATAGGATAGTCGCGTCCCGTTTCGTCCAGACGCTTCGCCAGCAGGCGGTTCGCCGCCAGCATGATGGGCACTCGGCTCGCCTTCATGGAAATCACGATGTCGCGGAAGTCGTACTTCTCGCAGATTTCGATATACTCCATCGCCGACTGCACCATGCCCTCCGGCGTGTCGCCGTAGGTGACCAGCATCCGTTCGGCGAGGCTACCGTGGTTCACGCCAATGCGCATGGCGATACCGTACTTCTTGCACGCCTCAATGACGGGAACCAGCGCCTCCTCGATAGCCTGCCGCTCCTGCTCGTGCTCCTCGGGCGTGTAGTCGTCGGCACGACCGCGCGGCTTACGGTAAACGAACAGACCGGGGTTGATGCGGATTTTGTCCACGTAGGGCGCAACCGCTACGGCGATATCTGTGCCCTGATGGTGTACGTCCGCCACCAGCGGCACCTTGTATCCTTTTCGCACCAAGATGTTGCGGATTTCGCCGATGCACTGCGCCTCACGCAGGTTCGGGGCGGTGATGCGAACGATTTCCGCGCCTGCATCCCACAGCTGCATCACCTGCTCGGCGGCGCGCTCTACGTCCCACGTTTCGGCGGTAATCATGGACTGCACGACGATGGGATGCCCTCCGCCGATGGTGATACCGCCTACGCGCACCGGGCGCGTCTTGCGACGAGGATACTCTATCTGCCACATCGTTGCGTGTTACCTTCCTCTAGTCTACCACATGACACTCGGTGTGCAGGTTCGTCTATGCGGGGGCAAGGCTCCCGCACACACCTGAATTCCCTGTCTGCCACGACGGCGCAAGCTTTTGGAAAGCGTTCACCAAAATCTCTCTTGTTATGCTGAGCAAATAACGGAACACCCCAGCGGAAACCTTTCGCTCCGCGTAGGATGGCAGCTGTCCGTGACGGTGAAACACCTCTTTATGCTGGTTGTGATGAAAGCGTTTCCTTACTATTCTAGCATCTGAGGAAGGCAAAAAACAACAGCGGGGGCAGTGCCCCCGCCGTCGCTCACACGCCGAGCTGACTCAGAACCTGGCTCCCAGATAAACTGCAAAACCGTCGTGCTCGTTATCCGTTCCAGTCAGTCCGTTGTAGCGCACTTCTATGAACAGCGGCGTACCGCCACCTACATTGAAGTCATAGCCAATGCCGACTGCGTAGGCGAAGCCTGTTTTGGTATCGCCACTCACTGGTCGCTTGGAGAACCCTACGCCGATGCCCGCTGTGTAGTTCAGACCTCCAGGCAGCTTGCCCCAGTAGTTGAGCAGCACGGGTACGTTGTACACGTCCCCGCTACCGTAGTAGTCAAGGCTCACCCCGAGGTCTGCGCTGTAATTTTCGCCCATGCTTATGCCACGTTGCAGCGCATAGTCTACCCCCGCGCCGAACCAGGTCTCTGCTTCGTCACGCGAGATGGACTTGCTGGGGAAGAACGCGCCGATGCGCACGCGGAAGTTGTTACCCACCGTTTCCTCTCCGTACTGCGCAAACGCCGGCAACGTCCACGCCGCCAGCACTACGGTTGCCGCGAACGCGAGACCAAGCCGTCTCATCCTCAAACACCTCCTTGCTAGAGTGAAGTTTCGTCTGTATTATATACCTTTCACGTAGGAAGCGCAACTTTCCTGCGTGACTGACCACTCGATAGACTCTCCCACTTGCTGAACAGTTTCGCTGTATTCACCTCCAACCAGAACGCTGCGGAGTGCATTGCCTCCTCGCGCGATGTCTCGCTCCCTACCAGCGTTTGGCAGGCAACGACTCCGCGAGCTTGCAAAAGGGGAAGGTCTGCTTGCAGGTCTCCGCACACGATGGCGACGGGAACTCGATGCCGCCTCGCCGCCTGCAGCACCCGCATCAGCAGCTTGCCGTGCAGCGTGGTGGCGTCTACCTGCCCCTCCCCCGTCAGCACGAGGTCGGCGTCGCGCAGGGCGTCGTGGAAGCCCACTGCCTGCATCACAAACTCCGCCCCCGACACGAGGCGCGCCTGCGGAAAGTGCGCCAGCAACCCGAACGCCAGTCCCCCTGCTGCGCCCGCGCCCGGCACGCGCGACAGCCTCCTCCCCGTCGCCCGATGCACCGCCACCGCCCAGCGACGCAGGGCACGCTCCATCTCGGGAAGCATCTCGGGCGTCGCCCCCTTTTGTGGAGCGAATACGGCGGTCGCACCACGTTTA
>JANWXG010000070.1 GCA_025057335.1 bacterium
CAACCGTCCCCTCTCTTTCTCGGAGCCTGTCTTGCTGATGGTTAGCAACGACCCCGAGCGAGTGCAGCGGGCGCAAACCCTGTTCGCGGGGGAGGTCAGCGAAGCGCGCGGAGCTCGGTTGCTCTACCACCATATGAATGGCATGGTGCAGGATGGACTATTTCTGATTGAGCTGCTGAACCCCACAGAGGTGCCTCGCATGGCACATCTGACGGGAGCTGCGAGCGTGCCCATGCGAGACACGGTGCGCGTAGGCTATGTCGCGGGAGAGCTGTTCTTGCGAGCACTGACGAATAACATAGGGCACGTGGTGCTCATCCCTCCAAAGAGCAAAGTGGTGTTGTTGGCGCAGAGGATACGTCCTTTGGACACCGCAAGCGGGGTGCTACAAGTACGCCTACTCTCTCAGGGGGATGGGCAGCCCCCTGCCCCTTGCCTTCTGAAGGTAGCGATGCTCGCTTACCAGAACCAGCCGCTGCCGCTACTGGGCACAACGACAGCGTGGGGGTTCACGCCTCCTCGCCCGCTTACTCCACAGGAGTATCAGCAGATTGCGGATACCGAACATATCTACCCGACCAGCCAGAAGGTGTTGACGGCTACCTACATCGTGGGGCAGCGCTGGCAATTCATTCGCATTGGTGAGCAAGCGGTGCAGAATCACCGGGAACAGCGTCGGCTCTCGGGCAACTATGGCGTCATCTATGAGGTGCGCGTAGAGATTGTCAATCCCACCGACCAGGTGCGCGATGTGGAGATCGTTTTTGAGCCGAGCGGCGGCGAGGCGGGAGGTGTGTTCGTCATCGGCAGCGAGGTGCGTGGTGTGCCACGTGCCTTCCCCCCACGGGAGTTCTCTATTGCTCGCCTGCGCCTACAACCCGGACAGAGGCGTAGTGTTACTATCCGCACCATGCCACTAGCTGGTTCTAACTACCCCGCCACGCTGATGGTGCGGTCTTGAGTGCGTGTAGCCATGAAGGGCGTCATCCGAAAGGCGCGCACGTCGGACGTCCCGGCAATGCAGCGCCTAGTGAATTTCTTTGCCGACCGCGGAGAGATGCTCCATCGCTCCCTGTCGCAGTTCTACGAGAACCTGCGCGACTTCTTCGTCGTGGAGGAAGAGGGCAAGGTGGTCGGCTGCGTAGCGTTGCACGTAGTGTGGCGTGACCTGGCAGAGATTAAGTCTCTTGCGGTCGCAGAGGAGGCACAGGGCAGGGGCTACGGCAAGCAGCTGGTGTTGGAGTGTCTGCGTGAGGCTCCCACTCTCGGTGTGGAGCGGGTATTCGCACTGACTTACAAGCCTCAGTTCTTCGAAAAGCTGGGGTTCCGCGTGTGCGACCGTGCTGACCTGCCGCGCAAAGTGTGGACAGAGTGCATCCACTGCCCCAAGTTCTATGACTGCCGAGAGGTGGCTGTGATTATCGAGGTGCCTTCCAGTAGGTGAGAATACCCTCTATACGGAGATGGCGGAGCGGGTGGGATTCGAACCCACGAGGCACGTTGTGCGCGCCCACACGCTCTCCAGGCGTGCGCCTTAGACCACTCGGCCACCGCTCCCCCATTACAAGCATTATATCACAACAGGGGGAGGGCATCAAGAGAAAGCGCTACAGGGTCGGAACGACGACGTGCACTAGGTCGGTCTCAATCTCCCCCTAGGAGGCGAGCAGCGCCCTGCCGCAGGGAGGGTGGAGAGAGTAGTTGCGCTTCCTCTTTTGCCCTTGACAAGCGTGTCTTCCAAGTTCCCGTGTCCTCAGGGGAATCTACCGCTCCTCTTCGTCGTCGTCTTCGAAGTCGAAGCCCTCCATGTCTTCCAAGTCGATGCTGGGGTCTGTGTACCGCCCGATCTCATGGGCGCGGAAGACATGTACTACGAAGTCTTCCCGCTCGAAGCGAGGCAAGTAGCTAGACACGATGTCCTCATCGAGGATGGAGACGAGCGTTTCTTCCTGCTCAGGCGCCAAGTCTTGCTCTAGTAACAGGGTGGCATAGATGGTACCTGTGGCATAGTGGATGTCCACCTGTCCGATACGCTCGTTGTTGCGCCAGATGAGGTAGATTTCTGAGCTCTCGGTACGAACCAGACGGCTCAGACGTAGGTTGTTCATGTCTTTTCTCCTACAGCCTCTCTAGTGGTCTCACCTGCACCCGTGCCTGACCGCGCTCGACGGAGAAGCGCACCGCTTGCAGGTCGTTCTCCACCAGGTAGCTGTGTTTCCCGATGGTCACCTTCACTCCCGGGTATACGGTTCCGCGCACGACCACCTCCGCCCGCACTGGAGCATTGACCTGGATGGTAAGAGTGCGCTTCTCGTGCTGCAGCTCCTTGAGCCGTGCCTCCAGACGACGGCGGTGCGCTATCAAGCGTTGAATCGCCTCCTTCTGCTCGGGCGAGGTCACCTCTGCTGAGATCGATACATATGGGCGCAGGGCGGTGTTAATTTTTTGGATATTGGCTTCACACTGACGTATCTCCTCTGCTATCTCGAACAGCCGCTCGTCGCCCAGAGTATCCACTCCCGCCACCACCTCGGTCGGCGTCCACGCAGGTGTACCCATAGTATACGCCTGAACGCCCTCGAATGCCACAATCCGCCCACCTACTATCTGCACCTGTTCGTGGAGCGCAACCACCTGCCGGCGGGTATGAAGGGTGCAGTCCACTACACTGTCACGCAGCAGCACATTGCCTTCGGCAGCGATTTCCGACCGTTGTGCGCCTCCACGTAGGTAACAGCTCCCCCGTACGTGCAGGATTGCCCTCTCGCACTGCCCGCTGATGGCAGCATCGCCATGCACGCGCACGCGCGCTCCGGGTAGGATTCTGCCGTTCAGCACCAAAGTGGAGTCAAACTCCTGCTCCCCCTGCAGGTCACCTGTGATGGGTGTTGCGGGAAGCACGCTGAGTCGGTCGCCTGCAAGATATACATATCCCGCCCGTTCCGCGCTGAACTGCAGGTTATCTTCAGAGGCGATAACGTTCTCGCCAGCGCGCAAATTTGCCTCTCTGCCCGGACGCTGGGGCACGGTCTGCGGAGGGAAAGTCAGAGTACGCCCTGGTCTGCCGTGTTGCGCAGGCACTACGGTCGCGATGAGCTGCCCCGCTTCTACATAGCGCGCGGGGTCTATCTGCAGGTAGTCGATGCTTCCGTCAGGCAGCAAAGGGAGAGGACGCAGCACTATCTCTTCGGGAAGACGGTAGTGTACCTTTGCATCGGTGCCATGCACAGGCAGCACCCCCTGTGCTACCACTGCTTGCACCTTGCTAGCTAGGTTCGTCGCGCGCTCGATAGTGTCCCGAATGGCTTGCTGGTCGATGCCATATGCCACACCCATCTCCTCTAGCGCGCGCACGACTTCCGCTACCCGCACGGGATTGCCGTCGCCTTGCGGCGGCGTCACGACCAACATCGCCTGCGTCTTGTCTTCATTGAAGAACACCCAGAACTGACCGTCCACAGGAGCCCGTAAAGCAGACTTCAGACTCATGAGTGACCTCCCTATAATATGATGGAGGGGAGCAAACAGCAGCACACAACACAGTAACCAGCTCACCCCTTTGCCCGTACCATTATCGGAAAAGGAGAGGCATCTGCTGAGTATCTGCGCTGGTAGAGGAGAAGGAAACAGCCCTCTCTATTGCTAAATTACTGAAACGCTTGACTAAAGTTTCTAGCAGAGGGGTTGTCGTCGCACTATGTTCACATGGCGAAAACAGGCGGTCCCGTATTCGCCCGTTGCCACCGGTGAGGGCGCCGTACGACAGGAGGTGACGGAGTCTACCGCTGTCTCAGGGCGTACCTTCACTTGGCGGGCGTGGTTGATTGGTATGGTGTGTGTGACGCTGGTAGACCTGTGGATACACTGGGCAGAGCTGGTGTTAGGCGGTCGTGGACACACTGCCTTGGCGAACACCTCCATCCCAGTGGGGGCATTCAACGCCCTGGTCGTGCTGGTCGTCATGAACGTGCTGCTGCGGCGGTTCGCGGCGAGGTGGGCGCTTAGCCCACAGGAGCTGCTGCTCATTTACGTGATGATGACAGTGGCGACAGTGCTCTCCTCCTCGGGCGCACTGCATTTTATCGTGCCGACCATCACCGCTGCTTTCTACTACGCCTCCGCTGAAAACCGGTGGGCAGAGCTGTTTCACCAGTATATCCCTGACTGGCTTGCGCAGAAGAGCGAGTTCGCCCTCAAGTATTTTTATCAGGGCAACGCCTCTGTGCCGCTGGAACTGTGGTGGAAGCAGATTGGCGCATGGACGCTGTTCATGACCATCTACACTTTTACTTGCTTGTGCCTGATGGCCATCATCCGTCGGCAGTGGGTAGAGCGGGAACGTCTGACCTTTCCCACCGTCGCGCTACCTATGGCGCTGATTCGGGAGCCGGGGTCGCTGTTTCGCAACCGGTTGCTCTGGATTGGCTTCGCCATCCCCTTCACCTTAGGCACGCTGAACACCATTCACCTGAACTACCCCGCCGTGCCGGAAATCCCGTTGCGCGCCACAAGCCGGCTGGACCTGGCACAGTGGATTACCTCCCCGCCTTGGAACGCCATCGGTTACACTCCGATGTCGTTCTACCCCTTCGTGATCGGCATCGCGTATCTGCTGTCGCTGGAAGTGACTTTTAGCTGCTGGTTCTTCTATTTGGTGACCAAACTGGAGTTGATTCTGGGGTCGGCAGCAGGCTGGACCGCTCAGGCGGGCGGCGCGGCGCAGAGCGTCTACCCCTGGATTGGGCATCAGGGGGCAGGCGCCTTCCTGGCGCTGGCGGCGATTAGCCTCTATTTAGCGCGCAAGCACTTGAAAGAGGTCTGGCAAACCGCTTGGCAGGGCGGGGGAGGCGACGAACAGGAGCCCCTGCCCTATCGCTGGGCTGTGCTAGGCTTCTTGGCGGGGCTGCTGGGCACCATTGGCTTCTGTGTGGTAGCGGGTATGAGCTGGGGCGCCGCCTCGATTCTGGTTATCTTAGCGCTCTCCTACATGCTGGCGGCTACGCGCACTCGCGCCGAGAGCGGCAACGCCTGGCTGTTCGGACCCAGCGTGGACGTCTACCAGCTGATGACCACTACCTTCGGCACTACTGGCTTTCGCATTCAAGACCTGACCATCCTGGCATACATGCGTGCGCCGCTGGCGAATTTCGACCTGCGCTGCATCTCCATGCCCCACCAGCTGGACGGTTTCAAAATGGGCGGGGAGCTGCGCGCCAATGGGCGTCAGCTGGCGTTTGCTATGATGACAGCGATTGCTATCGGCTTTGTGGTCTCGTTCGTTATCGCCCTAGCCATCTGGTACCATTTCGGCGCGGGCGCCAAGACCGACGCCTGGCGCACCTCCATGGGCAGAACGCCATTCAACGCCCTCGCCAGCGCCATCAACAGCCCTGTGCGCGCCGATGTCAACGGCAGCCTCGCCGTTGCCGTCGGCTTCCTGGTGACGGTAGCGCTAGCGGCGCTGCGCACGCAGCTCAACTGGTTCCCGTTCCATCCGGTAGGCTACGCTATCGCCAACACGCAGACCATGCAGATGGTCTGGCTGCCCTTCATTATCGCCTGGGTCATCAAGTGGGTCATTCTGCACTTCGGCGGGATGAAGCTCTACCGGCAGTCGCTGCCGTTCTTCTTCGGGCTTATCCTAGGCGACTTTCTCAACGGCGGCTTCTGGACGCTGATAGGCTGCTTGACCAACATCAGCGTGTATCCCATCAACTGGTGAAGTGTGGCGAAGGTCACTGCTTGCCCACAGGTGAGGAGGCGGGCTTGCTCGACGCGGCAGGGGCAAGCACCTCTACCTTGCCCTTCGTGACGTCGATCTCGTTACGGTATGTCGCGTAGCCGACGCGCTTCTCCACAGCGAACTTGCCCGTCACGCGCACGCGGTCGCCTTCCTTCACCGTTGCCTTGCCGTAGCTGAACACGCTGACCATCTGGTTGCCCTCGCCGATTTTGAAGGTGTAGTAGTGGTTGCCCCGACGGCTTACCTTCTCCTTCAGCTCACGCACCACTCCAACCAACACGACCTGTTTGCCATCGTACCTCTTGCCATCGGTGAGCAACGCCTGCACAGTGACCTGCTGCTGCGCACGGAGTGAAGCTGCAGTTAGCAACAACATGGCTAAACCTAAAGCCTGCAGCGCTTGCCTCATCGATGTTCCTCCCGATGCGAAATTTTTTGAGATTGTCCTTTGCGCCACATCATAACACAGGGACGCCTCCGTGTCCACAGGAAGCACCGCAGCAGACGGCGAACTGTCGGCTCGCGCGATAAGGAGAGAGAAGGTATTCTACCTAGTCTGGACGGATTCACATCTCCCAACCGAAATCGGAGGGGGACGTTGATAAGAGCAAGCCCTCCACTGCCTACGGTACCAGCACCGCGCCGAACGTGAACCTTCTGGGGGGCGTTCGCCATCACATCCTACGGACGCGACGGAGCGCATTCGTCCAATTGTCAAACCACCTCTGGAGGGTCACGCTCCATCGTGCCCCTAATGACGGATGCGACGGAGCGCATCCCTCCAAATGGGGAACCGACAGACGCGATGGAGCGCACTCGTCCAATTGTCAAACCATCTCTGAAGGGTCACGCTCCGTCGTGACCCTAATGACGGATGCGACAGAGCGCATCCCTCCAAATGGGGAACCGACGGACGCGACGGAGCGCGTCCCTCCAATTGTCAAACCATCGCTGGAGGGTCACGCTCCGTCGTGACCCTGATGACGGATGCGACGGAGCGCATCCCTCCAAATGGGGAGCCGATGGACGCGACGGAGCGCGTTCCTCCAGTCGGCGAACGAACGCCCCTATCGGTGCGCGATGGAGCGCGTCCCTCCAATCTGGGGGAACAGCTGCGAGGAAGGAAGGCTCACACCCGGGAAAGCACTAGTGTCTGCATAAAGTGATATCGCTTTTTTTCAAGCGTCCCCTTACTGTCTTGACAAACGAAAGGGACAGCAGATATAATCTCGATAAGGTTAAGCGCAAAACCGAAAGGATGCGCTCAGATGGCAGTGTCAGAAGAGATGAATCCCAAGACGTCTCAGAAGCGGCGAGGGAGACGCCCCAGCGGGCGCGTGACGATGCAGACCATTGCGGCGCGGGTAGGGGTTTCCCAGGCGACCGTCTCCTACGTGCTCAACAATAAGTCGGGTGCGCGTGTGAGTGCGGCGGTTCGCGCCGAAATCCTCAGAGTGGCGCGAGAGCTCAACTACTATCCGAACGAAGCCGCTCGGCGCCTAGCGGGGATGCGCAGCCGCACGATAGGGGTGCTGCAGCTGTATGTGCGTCACTCCGTGCTGGCAGGCTGGTGGTCTTCCGAGATCATGCGCGGCATTGCGGACGTGGGCTTCACGCGGGGCTACCACCTGATGATTTACGCCATGAGCGAGGATGTCCGCGAGATGTGCCTTAATGCCGTGTATAGCGGGCGGCTGGAGGGGCTCATCATCCTCGCTCCGTACAAGGACGAACCGTTGCTGCGGGAGCTTTCTGATGCGGACATCCCCCTTGCGGCGGTAGGCACGCGGCAGGTGTTTGGGGACAGAATGGTCGCCGTAGATGCTGATAACGAGATGGGTGGCTACCTCGCTACGAAACACCTCATCGAACAGGGACACCGACGCATCGCTCACCTGCATGGCGCTTTGAACATTCCGAACGCCAGCGACCGTCTGCAGGGGTTCTACCGAGCGATGCAGGAAGCAGGGTTGCCTGTGCTGCCCGAGCTGGTTCGCGAAAGCGGCTTTCTGGAGGAGCGTTCCTACGAAATCACGCAGGAGCTGCTGCAGCTGCCGGAGCCGCCTACCGCCATCTTTGCAGCGAATGATGTCTCCGCCATTGGTGTGCTGCGAGCAGTCAAAGAGGCGGGACGGCAAGTACCAGAAGAGATCGCCATCATCGGCTACGACGGTACACCTTTTACGCAGTTGACGGAACCACCCTTAACCACTGTGCAGCAGCCCGCTTCCGAGATGGGACGGATTGCGGCAAGCCTGCTCATTGACATGACGGAGGGACGAACGCCTGCGGAGCGGGTGGTGAAGCTCCCTGTGCAGTTGATTGCACGAGCGTCTACTGTGCCGAACTGTTAGCCCAGACGACGCCTCATATCAGGTCCCTGGAGTCACGCGGTGGTTTAGGAAGGGCTTGGAGAATCTCTGTTGACGCGGATGATTAGCCATGCTAATCTTATCAGGGTAGCCAGCACGAAAGTGCTTGCTATATATCAAATCGATCCACATTTCAGAGAAGGAGGTAGTTGTCGACATGAAACGCCGTGCATTTACGCTGATTGAGCTGCTGGTAGTTATCGCAATTATTGCGATACTGGCAGCCATCCTGTTCCCCGTGTTCTCGCAGGCACGTGAGAAGGCGCGCGCCGCTAACTGCGTAAGCAACCTCAAGCAGATTGCGCTGGGCGCGCTGATGTACGCCCAGGACTACGACGAGGTCTTCGTGGGTTCCTACGCCTATCCGAACGGTTGGGCGCGATGTCCGTTCTTCACCTGGGCGGACCTGATTCACCCCTACGTGAAGAACCTGCAGCTGTTCGCCTGTCCTAGCAGTGGGCGCGTGTATCAGGCAGACAGCGGTCGTTTGAACTGCGCTCCTGTTGCTGCGCTGTACGGAAGCCCCGTTGGACAGGAGCTGGGCACCTCCGTGCGTCCGTGGCGCTACGGATACTTCTACAACGAGTCGTACAACAACAGCACCTACTGTGACCGCTGTAACTGCCAGAACGACCCCGCCAGCTGCTATCACGGCGTGCTGTTGCGAGAGATTATCGACCCCGCCCTGGGATACGGCTTGATGGACGTAGGCGCTCCTCTGTCCGCCATCGAGGAGGTAGCGACTACTATCGCCTTCTCGGACGGCTCCACGGGCTGCCCGCATAATGAGAGCCCCTCTTCCACTGCCGCCATCTTCCGCTACCCGCGCGATACCGACGTGGAATTCGATGCGCGCGGCAACCGCTTCACCGATGGTTGCTACATGGGCGGAGAGAAGGTGGGGCGCGTCCGCAAGAGCCACAACGGCGGCGCCAACCACGCCTTCGCCGATGGGCACGTGAAGTTCCTGCGCAAGACCACACCCAACATGTGGACACGCTACCAGGACTAAACGGGTGACATGGAGGCAGCTCTATCCCTGGGGCTGCCTCCTTTAGCAGGACGGAAGGAGAGGAGAACATGAAGACCTCGAGTCAGCTACAACCCTGGCACTACATCCTGTTTGCCGTTGCCATCGTGCTGGTGCTCTGGCAAGTGTTCGGCTACGTGCAGCAGAAGCGCAAGCAGAGCACGGGCGTCTACCAGCAGGGAGAAGTGCAGGTCTCACCGTACCTGTCTCCTCAACAACAGCAGTACCGCCAGATGATCGAGAGCGAAAAGTAAGCCGATGAGGACGGTCGTACGCCTTGGCGTGCTGCTGATAGGCGTCGCCGTGCTGGCGTGGGCGGCATATGGTTTCTATGTCTATCAGGCAAACGTCACACCAGAACCTCAGCTGCCCGCTGTCCAGCCTCCCCCAGCAGACAACGCCTACGAGCAGATGCTACGTTGTGTGAAGGGGGTGCAACGCGACCGCGAACTGCTGCAGCTGGAGAACCTGCCGCAGTATGGCACCCCCGCCCAGAAGAGGTCGGTGCTCGAAGCCAACCGTCCGCTGCTGCAGGAGTGCCGTCAGCTGCTGCAGCGCCCAGTGTGGGTCAGCCGTCTCATCCCGCTGCCCGAGGACCCCACGATGGAGTACTTCCGCCACGTCGCTCGTCTCTTCGCGGCAGAAGGCAAGCTGCACGAGCAACAGGCGCGCTACGGTGAGGCGATGAGTTCGTATCTGGACGGTCTGCTGTTCGCGGACCGCATCGCGCGGGGCGGGAGTACGTTGCATCTGATTGCTCGCTTCGCCTCCAGCGTAGTGCTATTCGAAGCGCTCCCTCCCGTCATCCCGCGCTTGAGCGCCGCCGAGGCGCGCGCTGCCTCTCAACGAGTACAACGCCTGCTGGAAGAAGAGTATCCTCTCACGGAGGTCATCACGCAGGAGTTTCGCACCACTCTCCTGGGCTGGTATAACACCACGCGTGGTATGGCGATGCGCGGGTGGCGGCTCGACCTGCCGCAAAGCGCTCCAGAACGACAGATGCTGATGCGCCCGAAGAAACCGATTACTGAAGCCGCCCAGCGCTACGCCCAGCAGTGGATCGAACAGGTCAAACTGCCCTACCCTCAGATAATGCCTGTAGCATACGTCCCGCCACTGGACACGTTGCCTGAAGGGATGGTTGTGCGCTCTCCAGAAGACCTGTTTTCGCACGTCACGCGCTATGTCCATCTGCAAACACGACTGCGCCTGCTCTACACGGCACTGCGCCTGGAAGAGTTCCGCAAAGCGCGGGGGCGATATCCCGCCTCGCTTGGGGAGCTGGGGAGCAGCCCGCACTTCATCGACCCCTTCTCGGGCAAGCCGTTCGTGTATCGCGCACAGGGCAACGCCTACATGCTGTATAGTGTCGGTCCAAACGGAGCGGACGACGGGGGAATACCTGCTGTAGAGTCCGCCCTGCGGCGTGAACTGCCTGGCGACATCGGAGTAGTGCCGAACTTTCCGCGCCGTCCTCTCTAATAGTGCGGTGAGCCTCCTCCTTTACACAAATCGTTCTGAGCAACTTTTGTCACCCTGAGCGAAGGACCCCAGCTCCCTCTACCCTCGGCTCAGCATGACAGGGGGAACGGCTCAGCGGGAGCTTCGCCCTCCAGAGAACTGCGTGAATGGGAGGGTCATGCTCTGTCGTGACCCTGTGCACGCGATGGAGCGCGTCCCTCCAGCCGAGTGAACCGCTT
>JANWXG010000071.1 GCA_025057335.1 bacterium
GAGGCGCACGCAGCGCCCACGCTCCTGAATGGACGTGCCGAATATTTTGACCGTGCATGACGCCCTTGCCACAGATATCGCATACGTGAGCCATTGGCGGAACCTCCCGTTCAATAGACCGCAGGGTATTATACCAGACGCCCTGCGGTGTTCGCAAATGCGGGTACGCTGCGTGTGGTCCGTGTGCATCACTAAGCAATAGCCCCCGACGAAAGTGGTGAGAGGTTGCACTCTATGCTCTTTCCTCATAGAGGAGTCCATGTATTCCAGTAACGCGATCTCCTGAAGGCTCTTGACTCTGCGGAAGCGACGTGCTACACTAATAGGTGCACAGGTGCCCTCGTAGCTCAGTGGACAGAGCGCCTCCGTCCTAAGGAGGGCGTCGGGGGTTCGAATCCCTCCGAGGGCACCATCTCCCCTACAGATTGTACCCGTTTGGCTCTCGTGAACCTTCCGCACACAACATCTTGTGTCCACGCAAACATAAACAGGAGGACACAAGATGAGCCAGACGCCCTCTTTTCGAGTGGCAAACACGAACCTGATTCTGCTCGCGTTTGACCTGTGGCAGCAAAGCTTGCAAGCCAAAGGTTGCACCCCCTAAGACTATCAGTACCTACAAGGAACTGATAACGCCCTTCGTGCACCACCTCTGCCAGCCACCACATGCAGGATTCCTCTCGAGGCACTGAGAAGCCTACAGTGGAAGGCGACTGTTTTTCACTCCCGCCTTTCGAGGAGGTGGATTCGCATGGGCAGAGGCAGTGGACTGACACGCAGGCAGTTTCTTCGGGGAGCTGCGGTAGGAGCCGGTATGCTAGCGATGCCTACAATAGTGCCTGCCTCGGTGTTCGGCTCGGCTCGGCGGAAGGCGCCTAGCGACCGTATCACGATGGGCTTCATCGGGGTGGGCAGCATGGGTAGCGGTCACCTCGGTACTTTTCTAGGGAGTGGGGACGTTCAGGTGCTGGCAGTGTGCGACGTGTACGCCCCACATCGCGACCGCGCCAAAAAGGCGGTAGACCAGCGTTATGGCAACAGCGACTGTGCCGCCTACACGGATTTTCGCCACCTGCTAGACCGCAAGGATATCGACGCCGTCGTCATCTCCACGCCCGACCACTGGCATGCACTAATGGGTATCATGGCGTGCGAGTCGGGCAAAGATGTGTACTGCGAGAAGCCCCTGACCCTGTTTATAGACGAGGGCAAGGCGCTGGTGCGCGCCGTACGCCGCTACGGTCGGGTGTTTCAGGTGGGTAGCCAGCAGAGGTCGGACTACTACTTCTGGCTCGCCTGCATGTTGGTGCGCAACGGCAAGATTGGCAAGGTGCACACTGTGCGCGTAAACCTACCGTACGGTCCTGACATGGACCCGCAACCCGACGTGGAGCCTCCGCCTGACTTAGACTGGAACCTATATCTGGGGCCTGCTCCGTGGGTTCCGTTCAACTACGCGCGGTTCCTGTGGAACTTCCGCTGGTTCTGGGACTACTCGGGCGGTACGATGACCGACTGGGGACACCATCACTTCGACATTGCGCAATGGGGACTGGGAATGGACCTGAGCGGACCCGTGAGCGTGGAAGGTAAGGGTGTGCCGCCTGTCAAGGGGATGTGCGAGACCTACGTCAGCTTCGAGGTGCACTACGAGTACGCGAACGGCGTACGCATGATTGCTACCAATCCCGAGCGTGGCGTGCGCTTCGAGGGCACCGATGGCTACGTGCACGTGTGGCGGGGCGGTATCGACGTCAATCCTAAGGAGCTGCTGCAAACCGCCTGGGATGCCGACGATGTGCAACTGTATCGCAGCGGCAGCCATCACGGCAACTGGTTAGAATGTATCCGCACACGCAAGAAACCCATTTGCGACGTGGAGGTTGGGCATCGCTCTGTGAGCGTGGCGCACATCGGCAACATCGCGATGCGTCTGGGTAGGAAGCTGCGCTGGGACCCCGTCCAAGAGCAGTTTGTCGGAGACCCGGAAGCCAATCGCTGGCTCCGTCGCCCCTATCGCGCGCCGTGGTACTTGAGGTAGGAGGGGAGTGAAAAGATGCAGAGGACGTGGTTGACCGTGTTTGCTCTAGTGCTACTGGCTCTTCCCAGCGCATGCCAGAATTTAGAACAGACCATACGAAAACTGCAGTCTACTGACGAGAACGCACGGCGTCAAGCAATTGCTGAGATAGCGCCGTTTGGGGTGCAGGCAATCCCCGCCCTGCTGGCGCTGATAGAAAATCCAAATACTGAGCCAGGCACATTGACAGCAGCGCAGGTGGCGTTGGAGCGAGTGGTGTTGCAGTCTACTCGCCCGGGCGCTTCTGCCGAACGGCTCGCAGCCGAAAAGGCGCTGCTTGTCCGCCTGCAGAAGCCGGTGCCCGAGCACCTACGGCGATTGCTGTTGCGCCTGCTAGCGGTGGTAGGCACGGCGCAGTCGGTGCCGACGTTACAGAAGATGCTAAGTGACCGACAGTGGCGCGAGCTCGCACGCATGGCGCTGGAGCGCATCCCAGGCAAGGAGGCAACTGCGGCGCTGGAAAGCGCCTTTGCGCAGACGACTGAGCCAGCCTGGAAGGGCGCCTTGCTGATGGCACTAGGAGAGCGCAAGGAACCGAGTTCCGCCCGGCTGGTGCTCAGCGCGCTACGCTCAGCACAGCCAGAAGTGCGCCTGACCGCCATTGTGGTCGCTGGAGATTTCCCCACTTCCGACATTCAGAAAGCGCTACAACAGATCGCCCTGAGGGGCAGTGCACGGGAGAAAGAGGCTGCGCAACAGTCGCTGGCGCGTCTAGCAGAACAGCTGCGCCGTGCAGGCGCGACGCAGCGAGCGGCCTCGCTGTTTCAGTGGCTGTATGCGAACGGGAGCACGGTCGCCCTGCGCAGTGCGGGTTTGGCTGGCTTGGCACGCACTGGTGATGGGAGCGCCGCCAACCGGCTGCTACAAGCACTCAGCCACCCCAACCCTGCCCTTGCAAGCGCTGCATATGCGCTGCTGCAAGAGATGCGGGTTCCAGGACTAGCGGAGAGGCTAGTGGTGCAGATGCAAGAAACGCAGGGCGAACAACGCTTGCGCCTGATTGACCTGATGGGCTACCAGTCAGGGGCTGCCAGCGTGGTGTTACCAGCGCTGCTCAAAGCGTTCAGCGAGGACAACGTGGAGGTGAAAGTCGCTGCGCTGCAGGCAATGGGACGCTTGCGTCACGCCGATGCAGCCCCTGCACTGATGGCTGCGCTGAGGCATGGGGATGGGCGCGTGCGTCAGGCCGCGGTGGAGGCGGTACCCGGCGTAGCGCTTGCCCTGCAGAAGCAGGGGAAGACCGAAATGGCGACCGTCCTAGCGCGCACCGCACTAGAGCAGGCTAGAGACCGCGAGAGTATCCTGCTGTTGGTGAGCGTGCTGCGCTCTCTGGGGATAGAGATCAGCGCTAGAGACTTCGCTCAGCAACAGGGCATGCTGGTGCACTGGTGGATATTGGCGCCGATAGCAGAGCGTAACCTGTTGCGTGAGCGCGACCTTGTAGACCCTGCCGCGCCTGTCAACTTGCAGGCAGAGGTCAACGGCGTACGCTGGAAGCGCGTTGAGCTGCAAGACCCACAGGGCATATTGGACTTCTGGATGCTGGCGGGAGCGCGCGAGAACACTGGCGGCTACGCCTACGCGGAGGTGTATAGCGAGGCAGAACAACCCGTTACCCTCAAAATCGGCAGTGACGATGATGTTGTCTGCTGGGTGAACGGACAAAAGGTGCACCAGTTCATTGGTGACAGGGGTTTGGCGATAGACCAGGACACTGCGATGGCAACCCTGCGACAGGGCTGGAACCGCATCCTGTGCAAGGTGCTTAACGGAGCCGACGGCTGGCAGCTGACCGTGCGGTTGACTACGCCTGACGGCAAGCCCTTGCGCCTGCAGCAGAGGTAGAGCCCTCACTGCACCCGCTTTCGAAGCGAAGCATCAAGGTACTTCGCTTCGAAGGCAGGTGCTGTCGTGGCGTGTGTCAGCGTGCTCGTGTCACTCGGGCTTTATCTGTTTCTTCCACTCGTTTATCTTCAGCAGGGCTTCCAGCGGAGACAGGGTGGTTACGTCCAGTTTCTCCAGCTCCTCTAGAATCGGGTGCTTCTCCGCTTCAAAGAGGGTGAGCTGTAGCCTCTGGCGCTTCACCTTGACGTTGGAGATGGCTTCCGCGTCGGGGGCGATGGCTGCTGCCATGCCACCGCGCTGAGAGGATTGGCGTTCCAGTTCGCGCAAGATCTCCTGCGCTCGCGCTACCACTTCTGGGGGTACGCCCGCCATGCGGGCGACCTGAATGCCGTAGCTCTTGTCGGTACCGCCAGGTAGCACCTTGTGCAGCCAAATAATCTGCTCGCCCTGCTCTTTGACCGCCACGCGGTAGTTGCGCACGCCGGGCATCAGGTTCGCCAGCTCGTTGAGGTAGTGGTAGTGCGTGGCGAACAGCGTCTTGCAGCCTATCTGCACCAGAGCCTCTGCCACCGCCCACGCGATGGCGAGACCGTCGTAAGTGCTGGTGCCGCGTCCGATTTCGTCCAGCACGACTAGGCTGCGCTCGGTAGCGTGGTTGAGGATAGTGGCGGTCTCGGTCATCTCTACCATGAAGGTGGACTGCCCTGTCGCTAGTTCGTCGTGTGCGCCTACGCGGGTGAAGATGCGGTCAATCAGCGCAATTTCGGCTTCCTCTGCGGGCACGAAGCTGCCGATATGCGCTAGGAGGCAAATCAGCGCGACCTGTCGCAGGTAGGTGCTCTTGCCGCTCATGTTGGGGCCAGTGAGCACAATCATGCGCTGTTCGTCATCCAAGACGCAGTCGTTGGGGATGAAGGTTTGTCCCCCGAACCGCTCCACCACAGGATGCCTGCCCTCGCGGATGCGGATGTGCGTGCTGGGATGCACGACGGGGCGGCGATAGTCGTAGCGCACGGCGACCTCTGCGAAATTGGACAGCACATCCAGCTCCGCCACGGCGCGGGCGACCTCTAGAATCTGTGGTGCATGCAGGGCGACCTCCTCGCGCACCATGCCGAACAGCTCCTGCTCCAGCATCAGCGCCCGCTCCTCAGCGCCCGTAATCTGCGCTTCCATCTCCTTCAGTTCGGGCGTGATGAACCGCTCGCCGTTGACGGTGGTCTGTTTGCGCATGTAGTCGGGCGGCACTTTGGCGAGGTGCGGTTTGGAGACCTCGATGTAGTAGCCGAAGACGGCGTTGTAGCCCACCTTCAGCGAGGGAATGCCTGTGCGTTCACGTTCGCGCAGCTCCAGTTCGGCAATCCATCCCTTGCCCTCGCGCTGGACGCGGCGGATGGCATCCAACTCCGCGTGGAAACCGTCACGGATAACGCCGCCGTCTTTTAGCGTGGCGGGCGGGTCGTCCACGATGGCGCGGGCAAGGAACCCCACAAGGTCGGGCATGCCCCGAATGGCGTCGTGCAGCGCTTGCAAGCGGGGCGTCTGGACAGGCTGTAGCGCGGCGTGCAGTTCGGGCAGCACCTGCAGCGACTGTCTGAGTGCAGCCAGGTCGCGTGGCGAGGCGACGCCTGTGGCGATGCGTGAGGTGAGCCGCTCGATATCGCCCAGCCTGCCCAGCTGGTGACGCACTTCCTCGCGCGTAAGCGAGTCGCTCACGAACTCCTGCACACACTCCAGACGCTGCTCAATTGCCTCCACGCTCTGCAGTGGCTCGTCCAGCCAGCGGCGCAGCAGGCGCGCCCCCATCGCCGTGCGTGTCAAGTCCAGCACCTCAATCAGCGTGCCCTTGCGCGAACCATCCACCAGCGAGCGGGTGAGCTCGAGGTTGCGTCGCGCGGCGGCGTCCAGATACATGAAGCCGTCCACCGAGTAGGTAGAGAGGGTGCGGATATGCTGCAGGGCGGAGACCTGGTTGCGCTTGAGGTAGCGCAACACCATCGCCGCTGCCTCCAGCCCTACCGAGTAGTGTTCGCAGCCGAAGCCACGCAGGGACTGTGTGCCGAAGTGTTGCAGCAGCAGCTGACGGGCGTCGTGGCGGTCGGCGTACTCCTGCGGGTCATAGAGGGTGACGGTTGCGCCGCAGGCTTCCTCAATCGCTGCGGCGAGGTCGGGGGCGTCCTTGGGCACGAGGCACTCGGCAGGCTGCAGACGCTGTATCTCCTGCACTACGCGCGCGATGCCCCCCTCGCCGATTTCGGTGGCAAGGAACTCTCCTGTGGAGACGTCTACCACGCCCAGTCCCGATAGCTTCTCGCCCGCTACCGCCGCCACGAGGTAGTTGTTGCTGCGCTCCTCCAGCATGGAGTCTTCCAGTACAGTGCCCGGCGTCAGCACGCGGGTGACCTTGCGCTTGACCAGCCCCTTCGCAAAACGGGGGTCTTCCATCTGGTCCATCAGCGCCACTTTGTAGCCCTTTTGCACCAGTCGCGCCACGTAACGCTCCACTGCGTGGTAGGGCACTCCCGCCATCGGCACGCGCCCGTTCTTACCGTCGTCGCGCCCCGTCAGCACAATCTCCAGCTCGCGCGCGGCGATTTCGGCGTCCTCGCCGTATAGCTCGTAGAAGTCGCCCACGCGCATCATCAGCAGCGCTTCGGGGTACTCCGCCTTCGCGCGGAAGTACTGCTGCAGCATGGGAGTTTGCGGTTGTAGCGTTTTAGAAGCTGCCATCTTGCATCACAATGAACGATAAGGGCGGCGATTTGCAAGTCACGCAGTGCAAGGCGAAGACCCCCAACGCCTTTCTCCTCTCACACACGATTATACCAGAACTCCTGACCGTGTGCGGGGAGGTAGTGAGGATTGCTCGGCTTCCTCATGGGAGCACTTAAGCACAACAGCGACAAAGGCAGCCCTCCATCTCTCTAGGGGATAAGCTCTTCGAGCCGTCAAAATCACCTGTTTTTGCCGGTACTCCCCCGAGTGGCACGAATCTTGCATTATATGAGGGCGCAGGAGTGTGCGAAAGGCGAAGGCGTCCTGGCACGCTGATTTCGTTGACGTGGAAAATCCTCGCCTTTCCGTTCAGACACTCACTCCTTCATTCCTGCGTTCGCCCCGGCTGCGCCGGGGCTTTTTTCACCTGCCAGCTACCCGGGGTTGTCCGAAGAGACGCTGGTGCGAGGGCGACGCAGGAACTGCAACTCGTTCATGGTGGCGCGCGATGCAACGCGCAGGAATGCACCCCCTCGGTAGGGCATCAGCACGCTACCCCACCATACTGCCTGCCTCCCTAGGAAAACGCACCAGTCCTGAAACTCCTGCCTGCCCTGAGGTAGACGGAGCCCAACTAGGCGCGCACCCGCCCGTTGTAAGAGCCGAGCGCGTTCGTGTGGAGCTGCATCCTCCGCGTGCAGGACACTCACCTCTGCCCCCGCTTGCAAGAGGTCTTTCAGCAGCAGGAGTAGGGGCTCGCTATCGTCACGCCGCAGGACAGGCTCCATCACCGTGATGCTACCTCGGCGGCGCATCGCCTCCCTCAGGTCTTGCGCCAACATCCTCGTGAAATCGGATTCACCTACCCACTGCCACATTCGGTTGTTCTGTATCGCGGTAGACACGAAGCGCGAGCCATCCAATACTGTACCCTCGCTCTGGATGCGCCGCAGGATGGAGTGCAACAGCGCTATCGGGGGCAGTTTACGTAGCAGGTATCCGACATCGCCGACCACATACAGCTGAAGTTGCGCACGGGTCACCGCGACGTTGAGCAGGCGCGTGCTCTCCTCAGCGGGACTGCTCCCGCGTAGGAACTGCCCAACCCATCCAAACGGCGGGGCGTCCACGCAGTCAAACAGAATAGCCTGTCGCTCCTCCCCCTGGAAGCGATGCACCGTCGCTACCCGCACTTCCTGCGCGAGGTCACTATCCAGCAGCATGGCATGAATAAGCGATGCCTGCGCGTTGTAGGGAGTGACGATCCCCACGCGCAGGAAGGGGTTCTCCGACAATAGATGCTGCACCAGTCCGACGCACACTAGCGCGCTGGCGACGTTGAAGTGCGAGTGGTTACTGGTTCGATCCGAACAGGGACGCAAGGAAGCGAGGTCTACGAGATACAAGCTCTCCTCTGGGGCACTGTCGAGATGCTCAGGGGTGCGGAGTATGCCCTCATACATCGGCACGTTGACCAGCTCGCAGATGGGAGTGCGCATGCGCCACTGCTCCGCCAAAGCCACTAGGTTCCAGCGGTGCCGTACGCTACCGTCCGTCTCGACAATCCCTGTCTGCTGGAAGATGTCGGTGTGGAGCCAGTATGCCTCTTCTCCCTCCTGCACCATGCTGATCGGGGGGAGCTGGCGGAAGTCGCCGCCAATCACCACTCGCTTACGGCACAATGCCGAGAGCGCCGCCACGTACGGCAGTGGAGCCATACTCCCCTCGTCGAGGAGTAGCACGTCGAAGCGACGCTCGCGCAGGTAAGGGTCGGTCACTGCTTTCGCCAGGGTGCAAGCAATCAGCTGCGCCCCCTCCACCAGGCGCTTGCGCTCGGCTTGGGAGCCGTGCTGGCGTCGGGGGGGAGCGTCTTCGGAATCGGGCTCGTCCCCCTGCAGATGCGTGCTCAGCAGCAAAGGCTGCAGCTGCTCCATCTCCGAAACGCCCAGTCGGAGTATCGCTCCCTGCGACACCTTGCGCGCCCATTCGCCGTCCGCACCCACAGCGGTCAGCAGCTTGCTCAGCGCGCGGTCTACTGCCACGTTGGTGTTGGAGACCAGCAACACGCTCTCCCCACGACGGACGCACGCCTCCGCAATCCACGCTAGCGTGGTGGTCTTGCCCGTGCCAGGCGGGCCCCAGATGAACAGCACCGGTGCCCCTGCGGAGAGCTGAATCGCTACACGCTGTTCTGGATTGGGACGCTCGACGGAGATGTGCTCCTGCATACAACGCAGCAGCGACACGACTGTGCTGTCTCCTTCAGCCTCAGCCACAGCGCGCAATCCGAAGACCGCAGCCACTGTGGACATCTCAAAGTGGTGTGGAGAGAGTGTTTGCTCTTCCAGCAGATGGTGCAGTCGCTCCAGAATGAAGGTCAGGTCGATGAGGAGCTGGCAAGCGCCGAGCGACTCGCCCAGGTCTGTCGTGACCACATGCACTTCGTAGCCAAGGGCGAAAAGCACCTCCCCAGGCACCTCTCGCTCGCCAGTGTCCACCACCACGGGAGCATCTTCCAGAGAGGGATGTACCTGTTTGGCGGTCTCAAAGCGGTAGACTGCCTGCCCGTTCTCCACCTGGCGTATCCGTTCTGCCCAGATTGCGCGCAGGCTCTTGAGGTTTGCACGGTCCGCCTGCTGCGCAAGGATTTCGGCTTCCACCGCCGCTTTCAGCTTTTCGTACAGTTCCAAGATGTGCATATCGGTATTATGGACACAGCAGGGAGGACTTGTCAACCTGCGCGGAGGGTGTTGGAAAAATCGCTTGCAGTGTGTAGAGGAAGCGGTTTCCGCACCGTCGGTTTCCCCGTCATGCCGAACGAGGTGAAGTGGCACGTGGGTTCTTCGCTCTCGCCCAGAATGACAAATGGAGGGCGAGGCTCCCGCCGAGCCGTTGCGTGACGGGAGCCAAAGCGCACTGAAGTGTGCTACTACAAACAAGATGAGGTTCGTAGTGAAGCGCGTCCGTGCTTCCTGTGGAGGGCGAGCCGTTTGGCGTACGCCCTGCGTGGGTTTTCTCCCGCAGTCCACACAGGCAGATTGCTGCTATCATCATAGCCCTCGATTTCCATCGGGGGGATTGCATACGGCGTCGTCCCTACTAAGCAAGCCGGGGGAATGCGTGGAGAGTGCAACTCTTGCACCAGGAGCAAAGAGGCAAGCGCGAAGGGGCACCTCCAGCAGCTACTTGCTTCCTGACATCACATACTCCACAGGCAACAGTCGCCGCAGGTTCACCCGATGCGAGGCGTCCAGTATCTCGATACCCACAATCCGCCCTCCTTCACCGATGTCCAGCACGATATCCTCGCTCACGCGCTCGTTTATCACTGGCTGCTGAAGGTCGTCGAATCGCAGGTATAGTAGGTCATTGCGCGCATCATAGGTTATCTGCATCCCCTAACTCCTCCCATCTCCCGTAGAACACATACACCGTCACCGTGATAATGGTTCCCTCTTCCTCTGTGTATATGACCTCCACTCGTTTCTGCTCGTAGTATTTGCCCAAGCGTGTCTGCCCGAACGGTTATACCTTTGCTTTCGCCAACCGTCCGCCCTTTGCCGGTACCGCAACGCCTGTGCGCAACACGTCGGCGATCTCCTCCGCGTTCGTACCACGCTCTTCAGCTCTCTAAAGCGTGTGCGGCTCGATTCGTATCTGCATAGGAAGCAAGAGCAATCACCCGAGATGCGCTTTTTACACAGTCGATACAGTGGTATGCTATCATTGGCAGGGAAGCTTGTCAAGCGTATGTTGTTGCCGGAATAGCCCCACCATTGAAATGGTGGGGCTATGAGGAAAGAGAAACCTGCCTACGCAGGATTGTGCACACCATAGCCCCCGACTTCAGTCGGGGGAGAAGCACTACTGGAATAACCCCACCATTGAAATGGTGGGCTACGATGAAAGAGAAACCTGCTTGCACAGGTTT
>JANWXG010000072.1 GCA_025057335.1 bacterium
AGTAGCTGTTCGGGAAAATTCCTGAGCAACCTCATCGCGCGAATGGAGCAGAGCACTGCCTCCACTGCGCTCGCCTGCAGACAGAACATTCCAGCATCAGTCTCCTGCTCAATGCGAACCCTCTGGAGGCTCACGCTCTGTCGTGACCACGATGGCGGACGCGACGGAGCGCGTCCCTCCAAACGGTGACCGCGTGCATGCAACGGGGCGAGGCCCTCCAGTGGCACGTATCCTGCACGTGCTCCGCAAGCGAGGTGCCTACGCACACGGGGACACGTATGGGACGCGACGGAGCGCGTCCCTCCAAACGGCGACCGCGTGCATGCAACGGGGCGAGTCCCTCCAGTGGCTCACTATTTTCTGGAGGGTCACGCTCCGTCGTGACCCTTTTGGAGGCAACGAAGCTGTCCCTCCAGCTCGAACTCCGGCGAGGAGGCGAAGAACCTGCTGGGTAGGGCAACCGTGCGCAGTGAGTCCAGATTTTGGGATTGGAGAAGGTGGCTCCACGACGCACTGTTGTTGCGCGCACCTGGTAGAATCACTGTGAGTACACAGGGGACGAACGCAAGAGGTGAGCGCGTCCCCCTTCCTTCGCTGGTGCGAGGAAGGGGGGACGGTGGCTACGCGGGGCAGATGCATGCCTCGAGCCGCGCGTGGCACTTGGGGCAGCCGGGCACATTTTTGCCTGCAGCGTATCCTGTTGCCTCACCAGGTCCTAGCATGGCAAACGTTGCGGTCAGCAGGGTACCATCTAACGTGGCGGTAACCTCTATCGTGTTGCGGTCGGCGACCTCGCGGGCATACAGAAGGAAACGATGTTGCCCCAACCTCTCGCCCAGGGGCTGTACCTTCCAGCCTGAGGGTACGCGAATCGTGACGCTGGCGGGCACTGGCACGTCATCCCGCTTGACGGAGATGCCGATGGTCTTCTCGATGTCCGGGCGCAACACCGGCTCGCCGTAGTAGTGCAGAGCCAGGTCGTAACCCCTGGCTGTGACGATAGCCGACTGTGGGTCGCGGCTGAGCGCGAGTAGAGCGCGTTCGCTGCGGAACAGCAGGGAGAGCAGGTTATCGGGCAGACGGGTCGTCTCGCCAATCTGCACCACATCGGAGCGTGCCTCCAGCATCTTCCTGCCCACCTCTACCGTGCGCTCGGTCAGTTCGCCTACGGTCTTGGGAGCGTTTAAGCCGCGTGTGTACGGATGCAGCACGATGGCATCACCGATGGGCTTGGTCCACTCCTCGGGGATGCCCCGCGTGCCGCCAAGGATGCCCAGCAGCGAGCCGAGGGTAGCCCCCGTGCAGTCGGTATCGTAGCCGCAGTTAACCGCCGTGCAGAGCTTGTCGCCGTAGTCTTTGCCGTACAGCCAGCCTAGCACCGTGAAGCCATGATTCTGCACGGCGTGGCAGGGCTGGTTGTGTCCAAAGTTGTACAGGATGCGTTCGCGCGCCTCCTGCCACGGTACGCCGTTGTCGTAGCACCAGACCGCCTCGCGGATGACGCGCGAGATGTTGCTGTGAAGGGGAATCATCGCCAGACCGATTCGGATGAGCGTGTGTGGGTCAGAAAGCACGAAAGCGGCGCTTTCTACCGCTGCCCAGAACATCTCGCCATATGTGCCCTCGCCTCCCGCATGGTCCATCGCCGAGTCCATCCACGCCAGCGACGCTGCCAGCTGAGGGTCGCCTGGCGCGACGCACGCCCAAATCTCGCTGCGGATGGGCGAACCCATCTCGTCGACGTAGTAGTTCTCGAAGCAGCCTGAAATGGGAGGGCGCAATCCACGAGAGAGGTTGCGCATACAGAAGCCGTACTCGTTCCAAGGGTATGCGGACAGATGCCTTTGCCAATAGTCCACGAAGTCGCTCAGAGTGGGATACACTCCCCGCTCGCGCAGCATCTCCAGCCAAACCAGTTGGAAGTCCAAGTCGTCGTTCGCGGAGGCTTTGTCAGGTACAGGGTCATAGAAGGTCAGGGAATGCAGGCTTTTTTGCCCTTCGTAAGGTGCCCCCAGCGTGCCCCCGATGTTCTTGCCCATCCAGCAGGCGTATACCTTGTCGCGATAATCTTCTAACGACAGGGTAATGGGTTTCATCTCTCCTCCCTCCGTTGCGGTGTACCTTCTAGTTCGGCTCGGCAGGAGCCTCGCCCTCCTGCTCCCTTGTCATTCTGAGCAGAGCGCAAGGGCTGAGATGCTTCGCTTGCGCTCAGCATGACAAAGGAGGGACGTGGCTCGGCGGGAAAGCGTTGGTAGTATCGCACGTCAGTGCACCCCTGTCATTCTGAGCGGAGCGAAGGGCTGAGATGCTTCGCTGGCGCTCAGCATGACAAAGGGGGGATGGCTCGGCGGGAAAGCGTTGGTAGTAGCGCACGTCAGTGCGCTTCCTGTCATTCTGAGCGGAGCGAAGAATCTCCGAGAGATGCTTCACTGCGTTCAGCATGACAAACGGAGGTTGAGATGCTTCGCTGACGCTCAGCATGACAAAGGGGGACGTGGCTCAGCGGAAGCTCGCCCTCCAGAAACTGCGCTGAAGGATCTCCCCTCGAAAGGCAGAGACATCCTCTCCAAACAGTGCAGGTGGTACAATGTAATCGCTTATCATCGTGAGAGGGTTGACCTCGTGACTGTTGTGGAGGCAACAATGCTATCCGAAGAGACCATTTCTGCTTTCCTGCAGGCGCGTTCGATAGCGGTGTTCGGTGTGTCACGCGACCCAGAGAAATACGGATACAAGGTGTATAGGACGCTGAAGGAGAAGGGGGTACGAGTGTTTGCGGTTAACCCGCGCGCTCAAGAGGTAGACGGAGACCCCGTATATCCCAACCTGCAGGCACTGCCCGAGGTTCCCGAGGCGATTGTGACCGTTGTGCCGCCTGAGGTGACCAAGGCAGTGGTGGCGGAGGCGCTAGCAGCAGGGATACGCAAGGTCTGGATGCAGCCGGGTTCAGAGCATGAGGAAGCGGTGCGTCAGGCACAGGAAGCGGGGGCAATAGTGGTGCACGGCGGACCGTGCATCATGGTAGTGGCGACGACGCATTTGCGCTCTTCCTGAACAGCGAATGCGCTTCCCTAGTGGAGTGAGTTTTTGCTTTGCGAAGCCTGTTGTTCGGGGGCAGGAAGGGAAACGGGAGTGGAGAAACTTTTCTACAGGTCGTCCTTTCCCGCTTGACAAAGACTGACAGATGCATGAGAATCGTAGTGCCGCGCCAGAGCGCGTCAGAGCCATAGGAGCGGGGTGATGGATACGGAGAGCGCGGTTTCGCTCGAACAGCAGGCGACAAGTTTGCATCGGGTGGCTCAGCTGGCGGTAGACCCGATACCGGTAGAGGAGGCTCTACGTCGGATTGCGGAGGAGGCGTGTTTGCTGACAGACGCCAGCGCTAGTGCGGTCGCGTTTTTGACGGAGAGCGAGACCAAGCTGCGCCTAGCGGCAGTAGCAGGGGAATCGGTGCAAGACCTGCGGGGCACGGTGTTTCGCGTAGAGAACTCGCTCATGGAGAGCGCGGTGCGCCGCGGCGAGAACGCCATCCCGTACTATCCGCTCCGTCCTGACCCTGTGATGGAGAGCCTGCTGGGCGGGGAACGCCTGCGTGGAGCGGCGGTCGTGCCCATCCAATGTGACCAGCGGATTTGGGGGGCGCTCGCGGTGCTCAACCGGCGCGATGGCTCCCGCTTCGATTCCTCTGATGTACGCCTACTCCAGATACTCGCCTCGCACATTGCCAGCCTGTGGCGACGGCGCCAGCTGGAACAGCGCAACGACCGGCTGCGCCGCGAGCTGGACGTGATGTACCATGCAGCGCGCAGCATCGGCAGCAGCCTGAACCTCAATCAGGTGCTGGAGGCAGTGCTCGACGAGGTAGCGGCGCATCTTCCCCATGCGTTCGCCACTCTCTTCCTGTTGACCGACGAGCGCACACACCTGTTTATCGCCGCAGAGCATGGGCTACAGGGCGAAGAGCGCGAGGTGATGCTGGCGGCGGATGAGGGGCTGCAGGCGGAGGTGCTGCGCACAGGCGAGCCTCGTCTCGTGAACGCCGCCGACGTAGAGCCAGGCGTTGAGCAGTTCGTGCCCAGACTGCGCATCCTCTCGGCGCTATACGCGCCCGTCAGGTCACGCACACGCACGCTGGGGCTGCTACTGGTCACCAGCACTAGCCGCAACGCCTACACTGAAGCCGACCTCAAGCTGCTGAACGGAGTAGCTTCCCTGGCAGGCATTGCCATTGAGAACGCCATGCTCTACGAGGACGCGCACCGGCGCGCCGAGGAAGCCACATCGATATACGAATTGTCGCAGCTGGTCAACTCCTCACTGGAGCTGAACAGCGTGTTGAATCTGGTGGCGGACAGCGTGCTGCGGCTGCTGCAAGTGGACAAGTTCGCGTTGATGCTTTACGATAGCAACGAGGGAGTGCTGCGCACGAAGGTGAGCCGAGGCGTCGACCCCGTCTATTTCGACCGCTTGCGTCCCGCGCGAGGACAGGGTATCCCGGGCTGGGTGTTCGAGTTTCAAAGCCCAGTGTATGTGCTGGATGTGGCAGCCGATTCTCGCAACGCAGCGGCACCACTCGATAAGGAGGGGGTTGTCTCGGTAGCGTGTGTGCCTCTACAGGTCGGCATGGAATCGATGGGCGTCATGCTGGCGATGAGCAGTCGACGACGCCTGTTCACGATTGCGGAGATGGAGCTGCTCTATACCATCGCCAATCAGGCGGCAGTCGCTATCGACAACGCTCTGCGCTACGAGGAGGAGCGCAAGAAGTCGGAAGACCTGCGTCAGTATTTCCTGAGGGTTGCTCGCGCCATCGGCAGCACTGTGCAACAGGGCGAGGTGCCCCAGCTCATCGCCAACATCGCAGCAGAGGTCTTGCGCGCCGACAGAGCCGTGTACTACGCAGTAGAGGGGGGGCGCATCAGGATGATGGCGGTCAGCGGCATGCGAATCGTCCCCCCGCTGGACGAGGAGGAGACCTCCAGCATGGCATGGGTGGTGAAGACGGGACGCCCGCTTCTGGCTTATGAAGCCTCCTCCGACGTGCGCTTCCGCGATGACCCCTTCGTTCAGCGCGAGGGGATGGCATCCTGTTTAGCAGTACCGATTGGAGGCAAGCAACCGACCAGCTTGCTGGCGGTGTACACCCTGCAGCCGCGCAAGTTCAGCAGTCACGATGCTGAGCTGCTGAGCACTGTGGCGGAGCTAGTGCTGGAGACCTGAGTGCCCCTTAAGCCGTCGCGCAACGCGCTCCGTGCGCCTCAGCGGGCTGACGCTCGCACTACGAACGGACACGCTTGTAGTGCACACTTCAGTGAGCCCCGAGTGGGCTGAAGACTGCACTACGAACAGGTAACTTGTAGTATGCACCCCAGTGCGTTTCACCCCAGCTGGTAGTATCGCACGTCAGTGCGCCCTCTGTCGTTCTGAAGTCTACTCCGTTTGTCAAGAGGAAGCACTCACGTGCTTCACTACAAGCTCAAGAGTGCGTCGGGTGCGCTTCTGTGCTGGTAGTAGCGCACGTCAGTGCGCCCTCTGTCATTCTGAAGTCTATGTGGTTTATCGAGAGGAAGCACTCACGTGCTTCACTACAAGCTCAAGAGTGCTTCGGGTTCACTTTCATGCTGGTAGTATCGCACGTCAGTGCGCTCTCTGTCATTCTGAGCGCAGCGAAGAATCTCAATACCCGCCGAACAGAGATGCCTTGCTTTCACTCAGCACGACGGGGTGCACTTTCGTGCTGGTAGTAGCGCACGTCGGTGCGCCCTCTGTCATTCTGAGCGTAGCGAAGAATCTCAATACCTGCCAAACAGAGAGATGCTTCGCTTTCGCTCAGCACGACGAGGGGGTTACGGCACGACGGGAGCCTTGCCCTCCGGACGATTTGCCTCCACTCGTTGGAGGGTCGCGCTCCGTCGCGACCTTTGAAGACCGACGGCTCGGCGGGAGCCTCGCCCCCACGCTTCGCTGCGGTGAGATGCTTCGCCTGCGGCTCAGCATGACACGGGAGATGGCTCGGAGGGCACCTGCGGATGCGACAGAGCGCGACTCTCCAAACCATCTCTGGAGAGTCGCGCTCCGTCGCGACCGATACCTGCTACGTTGCGAAGGACCGCTCCCCTTCGCTCACGCTCAGCGTGACAGGGGGAGAAGACTCCCTAGAAGCCTCCCCCCCTGTCTCCCAACTGTTACGGCACCTCTACGCGCACGCGCCGCTCGATAGCATTACCGTCTTCGGTGCGGCTGCGCACGATAAAGATGATTGCCTCGCCAGACTTGCGTGCCGAGACGAGGCGATACACGTCATCGACGCTGTTGACGCGCTGCCCGTCCACACGCAGGATGACGTCGCCCGGCTGCAGCCCCGCATCGTCCGCCGCGCTACCGGGCACTACCTCAGTAATCACGACGCCCTGCAGGTTGCGCGGCAGGCGGAACTGCTCTGCCAGATCGGGCGTGAGGCGCTCGATGCTGATGCCCAGCTTCCGTCCGCTCTCCTGCGGTTGCTCTCTTGGTCGGGTACGTGCTTCAGGGTCAGGTGCCTCGCCCACCTTCACGCGCAGGGTCACTTCGCGTCCGTTGCGCACCACTTTCACAGGTACCGTTGTGCCGGGCTCGGTGCGGGCTACCATGTCGCGGAAATCGATCTCGCCGCGCACAGTTCTGCCGTTGTATTCCACGATCACATCTTCCACCTGGATGCCAGCCTGCGCGGCGGGCGAACCTTCTTCCACCGAGGTAATCAACGCCCCCTGTCGCACGTTCAGCCTTCGGGCGTCATCCGGCGTCACATCGGCGGGCACGACACCCAAGAAGCCGCGCACCACGCGCCCGCGCGTGATGAGCTGCTCCATCACGAAGCGCGCAGTGTTAATCGGTACAGCGAAGCCGATGCCCGCGAAGCTGCCTGTTGGCGACTCGATAGCCGTATTGATGCCAATCACCTCGCCGCGGATGTTCAGCAGGGGTCCCCCGGAGTTGCCTGGGTTGATAGAGGCGTCCGTCTGGATGAGGTTGGGGTAGTAGCGCTGTCCCTGGGTGATGCTGCCGATGGCTTCGCGTCGCCCTAGTGCGCTGACCACGCCGACGGTCATCGTGTTCTCCTTACCGAACGGGCTACCCAAAGCAATCGCCCACTGCCCGACGCGCACTGTGTCGGAGTCGCCCAGCCGCGCGGTCGGCAGGCCAGTGGCGTCCACTTTAATCACGGCGATGTCGCTGCGGAAGTCGCGCATCACCTTGCCCGCGAAGCGCCGCCCGTCGCTCAATACCACTTCCACACGCTCGGCGCCCGCCACCACGTGGTCGTTGGTCAGGATGTAACCATCGCTGCGCACAATGACGCCTGAGCCGACGCCGCGCATGGGAATAGGCACTTCGCGGCTGCGGTTGTCCTGACGGAACCCGAACGGGAAGGGAAAGTCGTCGGGTACCTCCAGACGCAATCCGGGGCGATTGACGTTGCGCCGTGCGTAGATGGTTACTACGGCAGGCGCCACCTCCTCTGCTACCCGCACGAAGGCGCTTTCCATCGCCTCAGCGGCACTGAGCGCCTCCGCCTTCGAGACGGCGGTCGCCGACACGGTGCGCATGGCACTGCCGCCCTGCGCCATCGTCACGATGGGTCTCTGGAAGGCGGTGGCGAGGAAGGCTCCCAACGCCACGCTAAACAGTATCATCAAGGTGAACACCCACGCACGAGGCTGTGGACTAGTCACAAGTCATCCCTCCTCTTGTCTGAAAGATGGAGTTTGGGTGAACAGGGACGCCCAGTGGCGTCCCTGTAGTTGTCTACCGATAATATCGGACGGAGACGAGAGAAGCCCGGTTATCATATGGGTAGAGGGGAATCTCCGCAGGCACGGAGGGTTGCTGACGCAGGCGCAACTTCCCCGACAAGTAGGCTTCTATCGTGGCATGGTCGAGCTCGTTGTACGCTCCCGCAGCGGCAAAGTTATCCGCCCCCGTAGAGGTGCGCGACTGTGCTCCTAGGTACCACATCCCCAGCACGATGGCTCCTAGCGCCGCTGCCACTGCCAGTGGGCGCAACAGGCTTCGGGGTAGCACGGGGAACATCCACGACCGGGCGGGGACAGGGGTACGGAGCACCTTCTCCACTAGTCGCTCCTCCAGCGAGTCGGGAGGGGACACTACTGGCATCTCGCTGAGCAGCCGCTTGACGACCAGAAGCGTCTGATATTCGCGCCGGCACTCCGGGCAGGCGTCCAGATGCCTCTGGATGTGAAGCATATCTACTCCTGGCAGCTCGCGATCGATGTAACAGGATAGCATGTTCTGAACTTTGCCACAGTTCATCAGTCGGTCACCTCTCCACGCGCTTTTGCTTTTTGATACGCCTCGATGCGCTGGCGGAGGAAACGCCTGCCACGATGCAGGCGCGAGCGCACCGTCCCTAAAGAGCAGTGCATCGCCTCCGCAATCTCCTCATACGACAATCCCTGGATGTCCGCCAAGATGACCGTCGTGCGGAAATCGGGCGGCAGGGCATCCAGAGCGCGCTGGATGTAGTCCTCCAACTCCTCAGACATTACAATCGATTCAGGGTTCGATGTCGGGTCGGCCACCTCAAACTGTACGTCTCTATCCGAGTCTTGCAGGTTCAACGGTTGGTCGAGCGATTGCACCTGCAGCTTGGGACGCCGACGCAGCATGTCGATGAAAGCGTTGTTGACGATGCGGTACATCCAGTTCTCGAAAGGCATCTCCCGGTTGTACCGGTCAAAGAATCGGAAGGCGCGAATGAACGCCTCTTGCGTCAGGTCTTCCGCATCGTCCCGGTTGCCGGTCAGGCGGTAGGCAATGTTGAAAACTGTGCGGTGATGGCGGCGCATCAGCGTCTCGAACTCCGCACGGGTGTCCTGCCAGCCGGCAGCTGCTTCCTTGGTCCATTCCATTCTGGGCTGTCCTCCTGTTGGTTATTACGTTGAGGTGGCGTGCGTCGGTTCCCTTCGAATTAGACTCACCGCCGTGCCTTTTCGGTGCACGGCGGTGAGCGGTTTATTCCTCTTTGGGGGCTGGTATCGGCTCGAGGAGCATCTCTTTGGTGTAGATGAAGTCTTCACGGTGGTAGTCTGCCAGTTCGTAGTCGTCGCGCAGCACGATGGCGCCCGTCGGACACGCTTCTTGGCAGTAGCCGCAGAAGATGCAACGCAACATGTTGATTTCGTAACGTACGGCATAGCGCTCGCCAGGCGAGAAGCGCTGCTCATCGGTGTTCTCGGCGGCTTCCACGTAGATGCAGCGCGCAGGACACGCTCCCGCACACAGCGAGCAGCCGATGCACCGCTCCAGCCCGTTGTCGTAGCGGCGCAGCACATGGCGCCAGCGAGTGCGCGGGTACATCGGGCGCTTCTGCTCGGGGTACTCTACAGTGATAGGCTCGTGGAAAGGCGGCTGGTGGCGGAAGGTGATGCCCATCCCCTGCGCCAGCGGCAACACGGTCTTCACAAAGCGCTTCGCTACCTGGGTAATCATCCTGTGGTGACCTCCTGCCGCTTCAGCGGCGCGAGCTCGATAATCATGCCGCTGTGCTGCTGACGAATCTTGCGCTGCAGTTGCAACAGCCCGTACAGCAGCGCGTCAGGCGACGGCGGACAACCGGGCACGTACACGTCTACAGGCACAATCTGGTCTACTCCCTGCAGGATGGCGTAGTTATTGAACACTCCACCGCAGGAGGCACAGGCGCCCATCGAGATGACCCACTTGGGGTTGGGCATCTGGTCGTAGAGCTGGCGCAGCACGGGTCCCATCTTCTTGGACACCCGTCCTGCCACGATCATCACGTCTGCCTGTCTCGGGCTGGGGCGGAACACCTCCGAACCGAAGCGGGAGATGTCGAATCGCGAGGAGACCGTTGCCATCATCTCGATGGCGCAGCACGCCAGACCAAATGTCAGCGGCCAGAGGCTGTTCACACGCCCCCATCGCACCAGGTCTTCCAGCTTCGCCAGCAGGATGTTGCCCTGCCGCTGCAGCCCGGGCATCTGGGGCATCGTCGAATCGTGCGCCGATATTTCCACAATGCGTTTTGCCATCGTCGTCGCTCCTTTGTCTGTCTTGCACCTCTTTGCAGGCTAAAGCCTGCACTACGAACGAGTATGTCTATCGCGCACACCTCCGTGCGCCCACTGCTGTCTGGGAACCAGATGCTTATCGTATCTAAATTATACCCTGAATCATCCGCTAAAAAGGCAACGCCTGTCCGACGCCCTGCGCCAGCGCCTTGCGATACACCACATGGGCGACTGCCACATCCTCCAGCGCCACGCCTAGGCTCTTGAAGAGGGTGACCTCCGCGGGGTCGGTGCGTCCGGGCACGCGCCCAGCGACGATATCCGCCAGCTCCACCACCTGTCGCCAGTTCAGCTTGCGCGCCTCTACCGCCGTCACCA
>JANWXG010000073.1 GCA_025057335.1 bacterium
AGCATCTCCGCGTACGGGCGCGGGGCGGAATCTACCTCCGAGGGAACGGCTGGGAGGTCGATGCCTGCGCGGCGCATCAGCTCCGCGTGCAATACCTCCTGTGGCGGCAGAGGGGCAGGTTGCCAGACGGAGGGTACACCCGCTGGTCGCGCCTCGGGCTGCGGCAGGCTCACCGCGCTCTGCAGTCCGGGCAGCGCGGAAGGTATCATGCCCTGCTCCAATAACGCCTGCCGTACCGCGTTGAACACGGCGTGATATACCTCGCCCTCGTGCGCGAACTTCACTTCCGCCTTGGTGGGATGCACGTTCACATCCACGCTATGCGGCGGCACGTGCAGAAAGAGGGCGGCAATCGGGTGTCGCCCCTCGGGAGTGAGCGTTCGGTAGGCGTCGTCGAGCGCTTTGGAGAGCACGCGGTGTCGCACGATTCGACGGTTCACGAAGAAGCTCTGCAGGCTGCGAGTGGGGCGGGTGAGGTGCGGCGGAGAGACATAGCCCGTGATGCGCAGGTAGCCCTCGCTGTGTTCGATAGGGCGCAGTTCGCGTGCGACCTCACGTCCGAACACTGCCAGCAGGGCGTGGCGGGGGTCGGTCCCTCCTTGCGAGGCGAAAATCTCCTGCCCGTTGTGCAGCAGGCGGAAGGAGATTTCGGGAAACGCCAGCGCGAAGCGCGTGACCAGCTCCGTGATGTGCGACAGCTCGGTCGCCACGCTCTTGAGGAACTTGAGGCGGGCGGGCGTGTTGTAGAACAGGTCGCGCACAATCACGGTGGTGCCGTTGCGTGCGGCGCATTCCTCTGCTTCCACGACCTGTCCGCCCTCCACTACCAGGCGCATCCCCGTGTCGAGGTCGGCGCGTTTGGTGAGCATCTCGAAGCGGCTGACGGCCGCGATGCTGGGCAGCGCCTCCCCTCGAAAGCCCAGTGTGAGGATGGAATGGAGGTCTTCCGCGCTGCGGATTTTGGAGGTGGCGTGCCTCTGGATGCTCAGTAGGGCGTCGGCGGGGCTCATCCCCTCGCCGTCGTCCGTGACTCGGATGAGCCTCTTGCCGCCCTGCTCTACCTCTATCAGTATGGCGCGCGCCCCTGCGTCGATACTGTTCTCCACCAGTTCTTTCACCACCGACGCGGGGCGCTCCACCACTTCCCCAGCAGCGATGCGGTTGACCGTCTGCTCTTCCAGCAGGTGGATGCGCGTGGGATATGTCTGGGCTGCCTCCACAGGCGTCACTTCTTTGACGCAGCAGGCTTGGGCGCTGAGGGTACAGGCGGCCGCGCGGCGGTAGACTTTAGCATGTTTCGGTAGCGCTCAATGCGTTCGCGATACATCTTCACCTGCGGGTCGGTATCGGGTTTGCCCTCCTTCTTGAGCTTCGCCAGCTGCTCCTCCGCAATCTGGATTTGCTTGGCAATCACCTGCGGCGACGGCCCTGGAGGCATTCCGGGAGGCGCTCCAGGAGGAGTCTGTGCGAGTTCAGGGTTCTCCTTGCGCCATCGCTCGATCGCAGCGTTCTGCCACGCCCGGTATGTCTCGATGCGTTTGCGCTCTACAGTGTCGAGCTGTCGCACCAGCGCCAGCTTCTGCTCGTCCAGCCGCTTGCGTTCAGCGGGGTCTTGCGCGTTCAGACGCTTTCGGTCCAGCTCCACTGAACGCTTGATGAGCGCATCGCGCTGGCTCTCCAGCTGCCGCAACTGCTTTAGCAATGCCTTCTCCTTCGGGCTGGGCTCTGGAGGCTTCCTGTTCGGCACCTGCGCCCCCGGAGGCGTGTTCACTGGCTCCCGCGCCACTGTCGGGGTTCTTGGGGCAGGCTTGGGAGGTTCTTCATGAGCAAGGGCGACAATAGCCAGCTGCACGGTCAAACTGGACAGGGCGATGACCAGGCTAATTCGTTGTAGCACAGTGTTCGACCTCCTCTACGTTGCTATTCCTACCTTACATTATATACGATGGGAAGCCCCCGCGAAGCACTACTGGAACGCCTCTCCGCGAGTGGAGGAAGGGGAACAGTTCGGTGAGAGCCACGACCTCTATTGGGGCGCATGGGAGGTCATGCCTTCTCGGCAGCCGAGCAACACGCCACCTTGCCTCCGCGCACGCAGGGAGAAAGACAGGTTGCCCCTGCCTGCGGGAGGACGACAGGGAGGCGGATAGCTCGGCGGGAGCTTCTCCTTCTGAAGGATGCTGAGACGGTCGGTGAAGGTCTACTCTGAAAGGCACGACCTATCCAAACCGACCGCTGATGTAGTCTTCTGTCGCCTTCTGCTTGGGGCTGAGGAAGAGTTGTTTGCTCACATCGTATTCCACAAGCTCGCCATACATGAAAAAAGCGGTGTAGTGGCTCACACGCGCCGCTTGCTGCATGTTGTGTGTGACCACGATGACCGTATGGTCTTTTGCGAGGTCTATCATGAGCTCCTCGATACGGAAGGTGCTGACCGGGTCTAGGGCACTGCAGGGCTCGTCCATGAGGATTACTTCAGGCTCCACAGCCAGCATCCGCGCAATGCACAGCCGCTGCTGCTGACCTCCCGACAGTTGCAGGGCAGGGCGTTTGAGGATATCCTTCACCTCATCCCAGAGGGCAGCGCGTTGCAACGCCTGCTCCACTACCTCGTCCAGTTGCTTGCCACGCAACCCGTAGTGACTCCGAGCGCCGATAGCGACATTGTCATAGATGCTCATCGGCAGTGGCGTCGGTTTCTGGAAGACCATGCCCACTCGCCGGCGCAACTCGATGAGGTCGGTGTGTTTACTGTATGGGTCCATCTCCAGCACGCGCACCTTCCCTTGCATGCGAAACCCTGGGATGCGGTCGTTGAGACGGTTTAGGCAGCGCAGGAAGGTGCTCTTACCGCATCCGCTGGGCCCGATGAGCGCGGTCACCCGATTGCGAGCGATAGGCAACGACACATTCTTCAGCGCCTGGGTATCTCCGTAGAACACAGTGAGCGCGTGCGTTTCCACGACGATCTGCTCGGCGCGGAGTGCGTTCGGCGGCTCTACCATCGCTGTCTCCGACGCACTCTCACGCGCACCATTATCGCCCAGATGTTGATGATCAGAACGAACAACATGAGTGTCAGACAGGTTCCCCATACAATCGCCTCCGGGATAACCCCTCCCTGACGGTATCCCTCCGCCAGATGGTAGGGGAGGTTCGCTACAGGTTGCTTCAGGATGTCCCACCCTCGGGGCAGGCTCCCCGTTGCATAGTAGATGCCTGCGGTCAGGAGGATAGGTGGCGCCTCACCTGCTGCCCGCCCAGTGGATAGCACAACGCCCGTCAGGATGCCTGGCATTGCGTTGGGAAGCACGATCTTCCACAATATCTGCCAGCGCGACAGCCCTAGCGCCATGCCCGCCTCGATGAAACTCTCAGGAACCGAGCGGATAGCGTTCTCGGTGGTGAACACCACTGCAGGCAACGTAAACAGCGCCAACGTCAAGCATCCCGCTAGCAGGCTGACCCCCATCTGCATCATTATCACAAAGACTGCCAGACCAAACAGACCGAAGATGACCGAGGGGGTGCCTGCTAAGCTGGCGACGCTAGCGTGGATGAAACGGCTGAAGACGTTCTGCCCCGCATACTCCGCAAGAAAGACGCCACCCAGCACCCCGATAGGCAGCACGATGACCAGCGTGCCCAACATCAGCAACACAGATCCCCGTATCATCGGGTAGATGCCGCCAGATGTCATCCCCTCCTGAGGAGGGCTGGTGAGAAAGCTCCAGCTGATGGTCGGTAAGCCCTTGGCGATGATGACGCCAATGATTGCCAACACGGTAACGACGCTGAGCAACGCCACAGCGCGCAATCCCCCGATGAACAGCAGGTCTATTAGCATACGGCGCGACCGTCGTCCCGAACGGGCGGCACCTAGCGTAAGCAGTGTGCTTTCCCCTACACCCTCCATACTTGTCTCCTCCCGATGCGTAGGGCAGCCAGGTTTACTACCACCGTGAGACAGAAGAGTACTAGCCCCAGCAGGAACAGATGTCCGTAGTGCACACTCTCAAAGGTCACGTTACCCATCTCGATAGCGATAGTGTCGGGGACGCCTCGCGTCGAGCTGACCAGCGATTGCGCGAAGGCGACAGGCGAATGGAAGGCAGGCATGGTAGCAGTGCCTCCGCTCAGTATCCACACAATCATCGTCTCCCCGTAAACGCGCGCGGCGCCAATCAGCACTGCCGCCACAACCCCCGCACGGGCGGCTGGTAACACCACCTTCCACAGGGTCTCACTGTGGTTAAGCCCTAAAGCTATGGCGGACTCACGCAGGCTCTCTGGTACCGCCTTGAGCACGTCTTCCGTCACCGAGGCGACAATAGGGATAGCGAGCACAGCGAGAATAATCGAGGTCGTTAACAGGTTGCGCCCTGATTGCATTCCCAGCGCCTGCCCGAGCCAGGCCTGCAGTGCGGGAGCGACGAACATCAGCCCAAAGTAGCCCAGCACGACCGAAGGCACGCTAGCGATCAGCTCCAAGGCGGGTTTCAGCCACTCGCGCACGCGCGGATGGGCAACCTCACTCAGGTACAAAGCGGTCGCTACTCCCAAGGGGGTCGCGATGAGCATTGCCAAAATGCTCATGAGCGTGGTGGCGAGCACCAGAGGCAGAATCCCGTAGCGGGGATAGATGAGCGTGGGAGCCCACTCTGTCCCTAACACTCCGCGCAACGTCGCCCAGAATGTGCTGGTTTGTGGAATTGCTGCGACCTCGAACACATATCCCTGTGTGCGCTCTGCATCGGTCTGGGCAACCCAAGTGGGTAACGCTATCCTACCAGTAGGCTGCTTTCTGAGGTCGATCTCGAAAGGCTGTATGGACACCCCCTCAGGAGCACGCAACAGGCGCAGTACTAGACGGTAGGACGCCAACCGGGGTTCGAACGAGTGGTCAGGCTCCCACGCCAGATACATGGTCGGCAGGGAGTATCCTGGTGCGGCGTATCCCAACACGAGAACACGGGTGCCTTCTTCAGCAGGCTTCGGGCTGCGCCAATCATCACGGTATAGTGTGTCTGCGCGAATCTGTGACAGGTCCGAAGCAAGAGGTGTTGCGGTAGCGACGAGCGCACTTTCATCTTGCATCTGCTGGATGGTAGGTGCTGGAAAGACCTCCTCTTTCTCGTCCAATCCGTCTGCGCCCTCGGGGTTCACAGCAACCAACGAGGAGTAGGGTGCACTGTTGGGAGTTGCAGAGGAGTCTGCGTCACCGGGCAGCAGGGCAAGCCGATACCCCCAGGAGAAGGTCTGCCTGAAGGCGTAGGTCGACTCGCGAGCGATATAGTAGAACATCACCAGCACCGCAACAGAGACCATGATGCCGGTGATGTATACTGTGGTGTCAAAAAGCCTTCCTAGCCGGCGCATTGCTCCCTCCCGTTGAAGGGGGGCAAAGGGATGCCCCCTTGCCCCGATGTGTTACAGCGGCTTCAGGCTGTAGTAGCCTACCTCTTCAGCAATCCGCTGTCCCTCAGGAGAGAGTACCCAGTTGATAAAATCGGCAACTGCTCCCTTGGGCTTGCCGTTGGTGTAGAAGTAGAGGTAGCGCCAGATGGGGTATCGCTTGGAGCGCACGTTCTGCTCATCGGGAAAGATGGGTTCTGCTCCTTCGCGAGGAGCGATGGGCAGGATTTTCAGACGGGGGTTGTTCTTGAAGTAGGCTACGCCACCGTAGGCGATGCCGCCCGGTGTGCGCGCGACCTCGCGCGCCTCCTCGCTAGTGGAGGGCAGGAAGCGCACTCCCTTACCCCAGTTGCGGTTCTGCAGCACGTTTTGCTGGAAGAAGCCGTAGGTACCCGAGTTGCTGTCACGACTAAACACCACGATGGGCATGTTCGGACCGCCCACCTGGCTCCAGTTCGTGATCTCGCCGATGTAGATGCGCCGCACCTGGTCTAGCGTGAGCGACTTCACTGGGTTGGAGGCGTTCACCACGATAGCCAGCCCGTCGATGGCAACGGGGATTTCATTTGCAATGGCACCTCGGCTGCGAGCACGGTCTACTTCGCTCTTACGCATAGGGCGCGAGGAGGCGCAGATGTCGGTCACGCCGTTGATGAAGGCGTTAATCCCGATGCTAGAACCGCCTCCTGTCACGGCTACGCTCACCGAGGGGTTCACTCGCGCGTACGCCTCTGCCCAGCGCTGGTTGAGGATGAGCATCGTGTCCGAGCCTTTAACGCTAATCTGCTGGGCAGATGCCGAGACGGCGATTGCCGCCGCCAGAAGTACTCCAGTCCAGCCTCGCTTCATCGCATCGACCTCCTTACATGCGGAATTGCAGTCTCAAAGTCGTGACGTGGTATCGGTTAGGCGTCCTGGACGGGTCGAAGAACACTTCGTACGCCGCCGTCACTCGGGCTCCGGGGTTGATGTAGTAGATGTAGGCAGCCCCATAGCCGTATACGGTGTTGCCCACCGAGTCGCGGTCTGCATCGAACTGTTCGTAGCGTAGGGCGAGCTGATTGCGCGACGACAGGTTGTAGCCCAACACCACATGCCATGCCGTCATGTCCTTGGCAGTGCGGTTGGGGTTCGCTGTCGTGCTGGGTACGCGGTCTTTGCCGAACATCGCCTCCGCGCGCACGAACAGATTGGGTACCAGCAGACCAATGTAGCTGCCATCCACGAAGAGGAAGCGTCGGTCTACTTCGGGCGAAGTCTGATTGCCTGCAGTGAAGGCAGGGCGCTTGCCCGCGAAGTAGGAGATGCCAAAGTCGTAGATGGTGCTGTAGAGACGGAAGCCCGCACTCACCGCTAGGCGGCTGGCTACCCCAGGAGCACGCCCTCGTTGTTCGGGGTCGTTGAAAGTGAGCGCATCCCACACGCCGATGTGCACGAGCGAGTTCATGCTTGTGCCATACCGAAGGTACAGACCGCGACCGCGCTCGCCGTTGAACATAGTGCGGTTCGCGAAGGTGCGCTCGGGGAACTCGCGGTCGGCAGAGGAGCGCTCTAGCTCGTAGCCTAGCGGCAGGGGTTGCTGTCCCAGCAGCAACTGCACTCCGACCTTCACATCCGACGGCTCGATGTCGTAGATGAGCTGGGCGTCACGCAGCTGAGCCTGCAAGGTGTCGGTACCCGTAGCGACATCGAAGGTGAGACGCATACTCGTACGGGGGTCGACGACGTTGGTCTGCGAGATGCGGAAGCGTCGTAGGGCGAACGCATCGGGCGTGCCTCCAGGCTCGTTGGTATCCCGATACTGGAACTGCACGTAGTTGCCTGCGCGGAAGCGCTTCAGTTCGGTAATGTCGTTCGCCATCACCATCAGGCTTTCGTTCTGCCCTTCAATCCATCCCTGGATGTCGCGGATGGACTCCTGCATCTCCTCCAGCCTAGCCTCTATCTCCTCTAGCCGCTGTAGAATGTCACTGCTGGAGGATACCGCTTCACCTTCCTCTTCGGCGGAAGGCGCCAGACTCGTCAACAACAGCTGCTGTTGCTGGCTCTTCTGGCGTAGTTTGGCGACCTGCTGTTTAGTGGTTTGAAGGGCGTTTTTCAATCTGACGGCTCGCTCGGTACTCAGAGGGCTCTGCTGTGCGTACAGAGACACGCTGAGCGCAAAGGTGAGCCCCATAGCCACTACAGTGCCAAGGCGCCACTGCCTAGCAATGTCCATGCACGTCCTCCTCTTGGTAGATTTGAAGCGAGTAGTAGTTTATCGAAAAAATGTTAAAACCACGTTAAAGGTAAGGTAAACTACTCTGTCGTGAGAGAACACGGGGGAGGCAACACCGTTCGGCTTGCACACAGGGGCGACGTTGTGTAATGATATACACGGCGATAGGATGTAACAGGATGTGCTGAAGCGTTCTGCTGGAGCCAACATGCCTTTACGAACGCGAAAACGTACCATGGGTCGTGCTCTGCGTCGGCGGCGTCGTCCGATGTGGCAACGCTTGCTCATCTATCTGCTGCTTCTACTGTTGCTGGGCATTGTGGTCGGGGGCGGCTACCTGATTGTGTTGCTGGTTCAGGTCTCCCGGATGCTCCCCAGCAGCGAGCAGATTGTGAATCTGAAGCCTTACGAGGGCACACGCATCCTCTCACAGGACGGGGTCGTGCTGGCGACGCTGACGAACGAACGTCGCGAGCTGGCGAAGCTATCCGAGTTCCCCAAGACGCTCATCGACGCGGTGGTCGCAGTGGAGGACAGCCAGTTCTTCCAGCATCGTGGCATCAGTCCGCGTGCCGTGTTTCGCGCGGTGTGGGTCAACTTGCGCGAGGGCAGATACGCTCAGGGCGGTAGCACCATCACCATGCAGCTGGCGCGCAACGCCTTTCTCACCCAGAAAAAGACCTTCCACCGCAAGCTGCAAGAGGCGTTGCTCGCCCTGCAGATGGAGCAGTATCTTACCAAAGAGCAAATCCTGGAGACCTACCTCAACGAAGTCTATTTCGGCAGCGGGGCGTATGGCGCTAAGACCGCCGCGCGAGTGTACTTCAATAAGTCGTTGAGCCAGCTGACTCTGGCGGAGTGTGCCCTGCTGGCAGGGGTCATCCGTCGTCCCTCCGTCTACTCACCTCACCAAAACCCGCAGCTGGCGTTGAGCCGGCGCGACATCGTACTGGAACGGATGCGCGCCCTCGGCTTCATCGACGGGGAGCAGTACGAGCAAGCGAAGAGCGAACCGCTGCGCGTGGTGCCGCTACGCCGACAGGGCATTCGCTACAAGGCGCCCTACTTCGTGTTTCATGTGTTGAAGCAACTGGCGGAAGACTACGGTGAAGAGCAGATTTATCGGGCGGGGCTGACCGTGGAGACCACTCTGCACTGGCAGATGCAGCAAGCGGCGGAGCAGGCGCTGCGTGAAGGCGTCGCACGCTACGGCAGAGGTGCGGTCACGCAGGGCGCACTGGTCGCCATCGACCCACAGACGGGATACATCCGCGCAATGGTAGGGGGTGTAGACTTCAGCAAGTCGCAGTACAATGCCACCACGCAAGGCAGGCGTCAGCCTGGCTCCGCCTTCAAGCCTATCGTTTACTGTGCGGCAATCGATAAAGGCGTGCTGACGCCCGACTCGCGCATTGTAGACGCGCCTGTGAGCTACCCCTCGTATCCCCGACCCTACCGTCCCAAAAACGCAGACGGACGCTATCGCGGAGCGGTCACCGTGCGGCAGGCTATCGCTTACTCTATCAACATCCCGGCGGTGAAGACCATCGCGATGGTGGGACCGCAGACGGTGATAGAGTACGCTCGCAAGCTGGGCATCCAGTCGCCGTTGGAGCCGAACCTGTCGCTGGCGCTGGGGTCGTCGGCGGTGCGCCCTATCGAGATGGCGGTGGCATACGGCGTGTTTGCGACGGGCGGCAACCGCTGTGAGCCGATCGCCATCGTGCGCGTACGCGACAGCGAAGGCAACATCATCCAGGAGAACGCTCCCAACATCACCTACGGGGTGATTTCGCAGAACACGGCGCGAACGATGGACGAGCTGCTCCAGACGCCCGTGCGGATGCCCGGGGGAACCGCCTATCGCGTGCTACGGGACTTTCCCGAGGCGCGCGGCAAGACGGGTACGACCGATGAGGGACGCGACGCCTGGTTTGTAGGCTACACCCCTGAGCTCGTCACGGCGGTGTGGGTGGCGCGGGAGGTCTACGACGCCGCAAGGGAGCAGAAGGTGTACCTGCCGATGCCTCGCGTGTTTGGCGGCACAGTCTGCGCGCCCATCTGGAGAGACTTCATGAGCAAGGCAGTGCCCCTGCAGAAGGAGTGGCTGCGCAAGCGCGCACCTGAAGAGGTGCCACAGAGGACGCAGCAGCCCGAAAGCGTCGACACCGTCACGCTGACCCTGTGCGACGATACAGGCATGCTCGCCTCGCCGTATTGCCCTCGTACCCATCGCTTCACCTTCCGCCGCGGCGAGGAGCCTCGCCAGCCGTGTACTCTGCACGGCGCCGCCCCCGATATTGGCGTGGAGCCAGCAGGTGAGGCGGCGGAGGCACCTACGGAGCGGGCAGAACCTCCTGCGGTGTCGCCCCCTTCCCCTGCAGAGCCAGAGGTCCCGCCTCCTGCAATGACTGTGCCGGGTAGCCTCTCCGGAGGGAGCGACGCCGTCACACTGCCTCCGCGTTCGAGCGACCCCGCTCCAGTCGCTGCGCCAGCGCCGCCGCGTCTGTCCGAACCGCCTAAAGTGACCGCTCCTCCACCTCCCGAACGGGTGCGCATTTGTGCCGACTCGGGCTTGCTCGCTTCGCGCTATTGTCCGGAGGTGCTAGTGAAAACCTTCCCTGCGGGCAGAGCGCCCGGTAAACGGTGCAATCTCCACCGTCCTCCGCCCGGGGAGCAGTAGCCATGCGTGGACGCTTCGGCGTGGAAATCCCTGCGCCGCCGCAGGTGCCC
>JANWXG010000074.1 GCA_025057335.1 bacterium
CAACATAGACTTCAGAATGACCAGGATTGGTCGCGACGGAGCGCGACCCTCCAGAAGGGGTTTGGAGGGATGCACTCCGTCGCATCCGCAGGCGCACAACAGGGCGCGCCCATCCAGAGCTTGCTTGGAGGGATGCGCTCTGTCGCATCTGCAGGCGCACAGCTGAAGGGCAAGGCTCCCGCCGAACCGTTCTCTGTGACGGGGGGCTAGGGCGCACTGACGTGCGCCACTACAAGAAAGAAAGGGGTTGTGGTGAAGTGCGTCAGTGCTTCCTGCTCCTCCCCGCGTGTGGGGAGGCAAGGGCGCGGTTTTTAAGCTTACTGGGTGCACGCTTGCCTTCGCAGGAAACGGGATAGCAGGAACGCCTCGCTCTTCTGTGGTAATGGGTGCACAGGTGAATCACATCGTGGTGGAGGAGAAACGATGGCAGTCAAGATTATCGGACCTGAGCTGCCGAACATTCCCTGGGAAGAGAAGCCCGCGGGCTACACGGGCGTGATGTGGCGCTACAGCAAGAACCCGATTATCCCGCGCAACCTGCTGCCGACCTCGAACAGCATCTTCAACAGCGCCGTCGTGGCATACGGAGACGAGTTCCGAGGGGTCTTCCGTTGCGATGATACCCGCCGCTACATGCAGCTACACGCAGGGCGAAGCAAGGATGGCATCCACTGGGAAATTCAACCAGAACGCATCCACTTCGTGGGCGAAGCCGCGCAGGAGCTGGGCTGGGAGTATGGCTACGACCCGCGCGTGGTGTGGATTGAAGACCGCTACTGGGTCACATGGTGCAACGGGTATCACGGACCTACCATTGGCGTGGCATGGACGCAGGATTTCGAGACCTTCCATCAGCTGGAGAACGCCTTCCTGCCTTACAACCGCAACGGCGTGTTGTTCCCGCGCAAGATTCGGGGCAAATACGCGATGCTCAGCCGTCCGAGCGACCGAGGACATACCCCTTGGGGCGACATCTTCTACAGCGAAAGCCCCGACATGATTCACTGGGGCTGCCATCGATTCGTAATGGCGCCTGCAGGGGGCTGGCAGAGCACGAAAATCGGCGCCGGCCCCGTGCCGATAGAGACCACTGAGGGCTGGCTGCTCATCTATCACGGCGTGCTCACTTCGTGCAACGGCTTCGTGTACAGCGCGGGCGCTGCGCTGCTGGATCTAGAGCAGCCCTGGAAGGTCATCGCCCGCACAGCACCCTACATCATCTCGCCGCAGGAGCTGTACGAATGCGTAGGCGACGTGCCCAACGTCGTCTTCCCCTGCGCGGCGCTAGCTGATTCGGCAACGGGACGCATCGCGGTGTACTACGGCGCGGCGGACACCGTGACAGGTTTGGCTTTCTGCTACGTGGACGAGCTGGTGGATTTCATCCGCGAAAACTCGCTGGTGCGTCAGGGATGAGAGCCAGGGCTCGCCAGGAGCCTCGCCTCTCCATGCGTCGTCTGGAGGGGAGGTTCCTGCCGAGCCATTCAGAATGATAGGGGGGCTGAGGCGCACTACCGTGCGCCACTACGAACGGGAAAGGTTCGTTTGGCAGACGGTGAGATTCTTCGCTGCGCTCAGAATGACAGGAGGCGCACTCACGTGCGCTACTACCAGCATGGCGCCCGACAAACTGTTTAGCTCGTAGTGAAGCACGTGAGTGCTTCTCCTTGACAAACAACATAGACTTCAGAATGACCAGGATTGGTCGCGACGGAGCGCGACCCTCCAGAGGTGGTTTGGAGGGATGCGCTCCGTCGCATCCCCAGGCGCGCAGCTGGAGGGCGAGGCTCTGTTGAGCCGTCAGGGTGTCATGCTGAGCGTGAGCGCAGCATCTCGGAGATTCTTCGCTTCGCTCAGAATGACTAGGATTGGTCGCGACGGAGCGCGACCCTCCAGTATTGTCATGCTGAGCCGCAGGCGAAGCATCTCACCCCCACTGTCCCGCTGAGCAGGGGCAAAGCATCTCTGCATCTTACCAAAACGATGCCCTTCGCTGCACTCAGAATGACGAGAGGCGCACTGACGTGCGCCACTACCAACACGACCACGAACGGGAAAAGTTTGTCGTGAAGCACGTGAGTGCTTCCCCCCGACAACGGAATACGCTGCAGAAGGTTCTCCCCTTTGCACCCACAAGCCGTGTGTCTATCGCAGGGCTACAGTCGCTCCAGTCGCAGGGCGATGTCGCGCTCCACACGAGGCAACTCTATGCGTAGCCCCTCTCTATCCGCCGTGACCGTCTGCGTGGAGAGCGGTTTGCCCGCGTAGGTGTCCCACAGCTGCACGCGGTAGCGACCAGGCGTCCAGTCCGTGATGTGCAGCAGGGTTGGCGCAACAGGGCGAGGTGGGCGCTTGACGACGCCCACTTGATACCATGTGTGCTGAGCGTGCTCCACGTAGAGCAGGGAGGTCTTCCTGCCGTGCAAGCCGAACAGGCGCAGGGGGGGAGCATCTCGCCTGACTGCCCGCTCCAGCACATAGGAGACGAACACCCAGTCGTTGCCGATGTTTTTCACCGTGATGGTCTGCCTGCCTGCGGGGATGTTCACTATGTATTCGCCGTCGTACTGGTGCAGGGTATCGGTCTTCTGCATGTCGTCAGGGTCGGGCATGGGCTTGTCCAGCACGCGCTTGCCGTCGTGCTCCACTACCAGATGCGCTCCCCCGTATCCCGACACGCCCGTCACGATGATACGCAGGCGCGTGGGGTGTGGCAGGTCGGTCTCCAGGGTTAGCGGATTGTGCTTGTCGGGATGGTTACGCAAGCCGTGCAGCAAGCCCGCGACCTGCTCGCGAACCTCCACCTTGCCCTCAGCGTCCACGCGTACGGTCGTAGGGCGGTTGGAGGGGTGGGGTTGCCACAGGGTCGGTCCTTGCAGAGTAAGGTCTTCGTAGTCTGGCGAAGGCGCAGGTTGCTTCCAGGAGAAGGTATACTTCTCCACTCTTCGGAAGCCCTCCCTGGGGAAGTCCACGCCCCGAATGAAACGGCTCAGCGCGGCGAAATGGTAGTACAGGTCGTTGGGATGGATGTGGTTGTCCCACCACCAGAGCATGGCGGTTCCCGCTGCGCCGTCCAGCAGCGTGCTCCAGATGCCGCTGTGCAGGGCGATGCCCGTTGGGTCAACGCGAGGGTCTTCGCCCATCGCCCCGGCACCAAACTCACCCACGTAGTGAGGCTTGCCGTACGCCTCTTTCCGACGATGGAAGGAGGTGAGCGCGGCAGAGGTGTCACGCGAGCCGTAGTTGTGTGTAGTGGTGTATTCTATCTGAGGGAGGCGGTCTATCCCTTCACGCCCGTTGGAGTCGGCGTAACTCGTGGTAATCAGATGCTTCCAGGGGTCTATAGAGCGCAGGTACTCTGCCATCTCACGATGCCAGCGCGTGATGAGTTCCAGGTTGTAGGCGTCGGGTCCGACGATATCCACTTCGTTCCAGAACTGCCAGCTGAGCACGTTGGTGCACCAGCCATATCGCGCCACGAGGTAGCGCAGTTTGTTGCGGTAGGCGCGCAGCATCTCGGGATGTGTCCAGAACTCAATGGGCTCCTTCAGTGGACCGCCGTTAGCGGCGTTTTGGGGCGTCTGCTCCCAATAGGGGAAGCCGCCGTACTGCTGCTTGCGCAGCTCGGTGAAGCTGTCGATGCACAGCATGACGTACATGCCGAGGCGACGCGCCAGATCCAGCACGTAGTCCAGCCGCCAAGCATTGGCGAGGTCGATCTTGCCCACACCGTAGCGTTCGCGCGGCTCGTCCACACGCTCCAGCGCGAAGGTCGTCCAGGCAGGTGCCAGCCACAGGCGGAAATAGTTTCCCCCCGCCTGCGCGTAGCGCGGCAGCCAGTCGTCGTAGTCGTACGTACCGCGACTTCCTGCCCAGCAGACGTTGGCGCCAATCGCCACATACGGCTGACCGTTGTCAAACACGAAGTAGCGCTTATCCTCTTTGCTGACGCGCACAAATCCGGGGCGGTCCGACGACACGCACTGGAAGACAACGGGCTGCGAACGCACCGTCTTGCCCGTACGGTCGCGCACAGTCACCACCATCTGATACCTGCCCGCCTGTGTAGGAGCAAAACGGATGCGCCAGTCGGCATCGCCTGCAGGCGAGAGACGCTCCTCGCGCCCCTCCAAGCGGCGTGTGTAGGCGCGGTAGAAAAAGCCGGGCACTCGTATCTGGTTCCCTGCAGGCGTGTTGAAGATGCCCTCTACGCTAATCTGCTCTGGGTCGAAGGCGTTGTCGTAGGTCGCCTGCAGGCTCAGGCGAAACTCTATCAGGTCGTAACGCTCTACCTGCTTGCGGTTGGGCGTGACCGCAAGCAGGCGCAGCGGACGGTTGTCTGAAATGGGCGGTTGTCGTTCGGACATCAGTACCTCCTGAGACGAAGCGCTGATACATCCCTACAGCAAACGGTTCTTCAGCTGCGCGTACGCGCTGAGGATGCACTGATGCATCGGCACGTCGGGCGTGATGCCGGTTAGCTTTTCGAGCACGACAGAGACACCTTCTTGCTCGATGCGCCTTTGCAGCGCCACTGCCGAGACATCTTCGGGGTTGTCGTACAACAGAGCGGCGGCAATCGCCGTGCAGAATCCTTTCGGCTCCAGACCGTTTTCCAACAGCAGGCGCGCCGCCCCCACTAGTCGGTCGTCGGGACGCAGCTTGCGTTCGGGGTCGCGCGCCACACGTGCGATGGTATCCCCTAGGGCGGCGTTCTCGAAACGATGGTACAGGTCGGCGAGGTGTTCCTGCATCTCCTCGTGGGTAAAGCCGTGCTTGCGCACTAGTGCTTCTATCACCTCTTGCATCGATTCGTCCAGCAATGCACGAATCTGCGCATCCGCCATCGCTTCGTGCACGTAGGTGTAACCCTTCAGCCAGCCTAGGTAGCCCAGAATAGCGTGCGCGGCGTTGTGCACGAACAGCTTGCGCTCCACGTAGCCGAGGAAGTTTTCCACCGGCTCTACGCCCACAATCGGCGGCAGCTGCCCCTTCACCGCTTTGGCATCCACGGGCAACCGCTTGTAGGCTTCTACCTTAATCGCTAGTGGGTCAGCCTTCCTCTCCTCGGGGGTCATCAGCGGCACCATGCGGCTGACCACGCACAACACGAAGCCTACATGCGAGTCCACGTATCCGTGCAGCTCAGCAGGCAGCTGTTCCAGCACCGCCTCCCGCAGTATCTGGTTGGCGTCCAGCTGGTTCTCGCAGATAAGGATGTTGAGCGGAGGGGCATCGGGATTCTGGCTGCGTAGGGCAATGCCGCGCGCTAGCGAAGGTGCTACCCGCCTCAACACGTTAACGCCCACCGCTGTGCAAGCTACCTCCGCACGGGCGACCTCCTGCGCCACTTGCTCCACCTTCTCGCTGTGGATGGCGCGAATGCTGGTAATCTCCACATCCTGCGCCCCGTCGCCTACGATGCGGATGGTGTACCGCTTGCGACGGTTGATTTCGTCTACCAGAGCGGGGATTGCCTCCACGAACACCACTTCGTAGCCCGACTCATGAAACAGCTGCGCAATGAAACCGCGCCCGATGTTGCCTGCGCCGAACTGCACCGCGATACGCTCCATTTTCTACATCCCCCCCAGTGTGAGCTCGTCTTCCGCAGAAGGCTGCGTCTGAAAGCGAAACGCCAACGGCAGCAGCTCCCCTACACGATACTCCTCTACCTGTCCGTTTTCCTCTGAAGCGCACCAGACAAGGGCATCCTCGCTGGCGAACTCTGCCAGCACCTGCCGACACGCGCCACAGGGCGTGCCGCCGTCGCGCGTCACCACTGCCACCGCTACGATACGCCGCGCCCCCTCGCTGACCGCGCGGAAAAGGGCGACCCGCTCGGCGCAAACGGTCAAGCCGTAGCTGGCGTTCTCGACGTTCGCTCCAGAGAAGATACGTCCGTCCTCATCGCACACCGCTGCGCCCACCGCATACCCAGAATAGGGCGCATAGGCGCGGCGACGCGCCTCTCGCGCTGCCGCAAGCAACGGTGTTCGCAGCGACTCTATGCCCCGCTCGGACATCTCAGACGACCCCCTTGTCCATTAACTTCACCAGAGGAAAAGCATTCCCCTACCCTGCTCATCACCGCATCCGTCCAAACAGGAGAGTGTCCCCAGCGAAAGAGAAAATAATAGTGAAACACGAAACCACTGATGGGGACAGGAGAGAAAGTATGCCCGACCAACTGATTGCTGGCAACTGGAAGATGCATGGTACAGTAGCCTGGTCACTCGCCCTCGTGGAGGAGCTCAAACGGCGCAACCTGGACGCCATGAACGCCGAGGTGTGCATCTGTCCTCCCTTTACCGCCTTGTATGCTGTGCATCACGCCCTGCGCGGCAGCGACATCAAGCTCGGCGCGCAGGATGTCTTCTGGAAAGAGCAGGGCGCCTACACCAGCCAGATTTCGCCTACGATGCTGACCGAACTGGGCGTGAGCTACGTCATCATCGGTCACTCCGAGACGCGCGGGCGCTTCGGCGTGCCAGAACCCGACTTCACGGAGGAGATTCTGCGCCACTTCGGGGAGAACGACGCCACCGTGAACCTGAAGATCAAAGCAGCACTGTTGCATGGCATAACGCCGATTGTATGCGTGGGCGAGACCTTGGCGGAGCGTCAGGCGGGCAGAACGGATGCAGTCATCGAGGCACAGGTTCGGCGCGACATCGAGGGACTGGACCCTGCCGAAGTGGGATGTCTGGTATTTGCCTACGAGCCTGTGTGGGCGATTGGTACAGGTGAAGTGTGCGATGCCCCCGAGGCGAACCGCGTTTGCGCGATGATACGGCGCCTCGTGACGGAAGCCTGCGGGCAGGAGGCGACCCAAAGCCTGCGCGTGCTCTACGGAGGCTCGGTCAAACCGGACAACGCGCACGACTTGCTCGCGCAACCACATATCGACGGAGCACTTGTCGGCGGAGCCAGCCTGGACGCCAACTCTTTTGCCGAGATTGTGTCACACGCGCACCGAATCGCGGAACACCGTAACGGCTAGCTCCTCCAGCTTGTCGACCGCTAACAGCCGCTGATGCGCCCGAGCAGTACGGTTGCAGCACGGCTGGCGCCGCAGGTTTCCATCAGGGCAGGATTGTGGTACAATAGGGGCGCATTCTGCCTCAGGCGGTGGCACAGGTGAAGGAGGAAAGAGCACCCTCATCCCGCTTTGACCTCATCCTGCGCGGCGGTACAGTGTTTGACGGCACGGGCGCGGAGCCGTTCGTCGCCGATGTGGGCGTGCGCGGCGAGCGCATCGTTGCCATCGGCGACCTGAGCTCGGCGTCTGCACCCTGCGTGCTGGAGGTGGCAGGGCTGTGCGTCACCCCCGGTTTCATTGATATCCACACGCACTCCGATATCAGCGTGCTGTACAACCCCCAACAAACTTCTGCCCTCGCGCAGGGGGTGACCACGCAAGTCGTCGGCAACTGCGGCATCACGATGGGGCTCATCACGGAAGAGCCGATTTTCTCCTACGAGCGACGCTGGCTGGCGCCGCATGGAGTGCGCGTGACATGGGAGGGCAGGCTGGAGCGGTTCCACGAGCGAGTTCTGGAGCAAGGCGTCGCCACGAATATCATCCCGCAGGTGGGACATGGTACCCTGCGCAAGCGCGTGATGGGCATGGAGCGTCGCGCTCCCACAGCAGGAGAAAGCGCGCGCATGCAGGAGCTGATAGAACAGGCGGCGGAGGACGGCGTATGGGGCTTTTCCACCGGGCTGGAGTACGCCCCTGGCTCCTACGCGAGCACCGAGGAGATTATCGCGCTGGCGAAGACGGCGGCGCGCTGTGGGCTGTTCTACTCCACGCACTTGCGTGATGAGGGCGACCATCTGGTCGAGGCGGTGGAGGAGGCGCTGCGCATCGGCTGGGAAGCGGGTATTCCAGTGCAGCTATCGCACCATAAGGCGGATGGCGAGCGCAACTGGGGAGCCGTACAGAAGACGCTACGGATGGTAGAGGAAGCACGAGCGCAGGGACTGGACGTGATGCTGGACCAGTATCCGTACGATGCCTACCTCACCTCTCTGCTCACGGGCATCCTGCCCGACTGGGTCACTGAGGGCGGCCCTGACGCGGTCGTGGAGCGACTGCAGAGCCCCGCCCTGCGCGAGCAGATAAAGCGTGAAATCCTCGCTCGGCATCCCGACTGGGACGCACCTGCGCACTGGCAGCGCGTGGTCGTCGCCACTGCCCGAAACAACCGTCACCTGCAGGGCAAGAGCATCTGGCAGCTGGCGCGTGAACGGGGATGCCACCCGCTGGATGCCGTGATGGACGTGCTGATAGAGGAGCACACTTTTGTCAGTGCTGCCCGCTTTACCATGAGCGAGGAGGACGTGCAAACCGTGCTGAAGCACCCTCTCACCTCTATCGGCTCGGATGCCATCTCCACCGCGCCGCTCGGAAAGATGTCTCTGGACCGGGTGCACCCGCGCACCTACGGTACCTTCCCGCGCGTGCTGGGCAGATATGTGCGCGAGCTGCGCCTGCTCTCGCTCGCCGAGGCGGTGCATAAGATGACGGGGCTGCCTGCCCATCGGCTTGGCTTGCGCGAGCGTGGCGTGCTGCGGGAAGGAGCTATCGCGGACATCACGGTGTTCCACCCGCTCACTGTGCAGGACCGCTCCACCTTCGAAGAGCCGCATCAGCTCCCGATGGGCATTGAGTACGTGCTGGTCGCAGGCAGGATAGCACTGGAGCGCGGCGTTCCTACAGGCGTGCTAGCAGGTCGAGTGCTGCGGCGACAGGAAGCGTAGGCTACAACTCGTTCGGGTCTATCCCCATCTCACGCAGGCGCTGCTCTAGTTGTTCGGTGCGTCTTCTCGCCAGTTCCGCCTCGCGCTGTGCCTGCTCGGCGCGTAACCGTTCCTGTTCCGCTTCCCATCGTGCCTGTTCCGCCTCTCGTTGAGCCTGCTCCCAACGCCGACGCAACTCCACATACGGCACAAAGCGCTCCCCATCTGGACGATACAGCACCAACTCCATGCCTTCCAGCGTGAAACGCACACCCAGCCGCGGACTGACCCAGCCTTGCATCTCCGCTATCGGCTCCAAACGTCCCTCCCTCCGCAGCCAACCCTCCAAGATGCCTCGGTCGGGGTCATATACGTAATACTCCTCTACCCCGTGCTGCTGGTAAAACTGGAACTTTTCGATGAGCTCCGAGAGACGGTTACCTGGAGACAGCACCTCAAACACGACCTGCGGCGGGATGCCCCCCTCCTCCCACTGCTTGTAGCTGCCGCGATGCCCTTTGGGGCGTCCGAAAGCGACCATCGCGTCAGGGGCAGTGCGGATGTCGGGTCTGCCTTCCACGGGGTACCAGAGCAGGTCGGCGGCGACGAACACGTCTGGCTGGTCGGCGAAAAGGGCAGAGAGGTTGTCGTAAAGGTAGACTATCACTTCCAGCTGTTTGGTATTCTCTGCCATCGGCTTGCCATCCGTGTCGGGATAGACGACCTTGTTAGTGGAAGCAGACTGTACTGCCATGTGCCTCACCCTCGCTGATTATACCAGGAGAACGCAGATGCCGCGCAGTGCCCTTGATGGGAAATATGTTCCTTCCTTCCACCGAGGTGCGCCGAGGCGTGCGCCTTCAGCAAGAGGGGCAGCGTCGGTTTCCGATAGTAGTAATCTTTATCAATATTAAATCTTTTTCTAAAACACATTTGAAAAATATTCAAAATCTATTGAATATTACTTTTTTGTATGGTATGATATAAGTGTTCATTTCGGTGAAACAAGGAGGTAAAACCTGATGAGAGAACGTAATGCCTTCACGCTGATAGAGCTGCTTGTCGTTATCGCCATCCTCGCGATACTGGCAAGCATCCTGATGCCCGTTTTTGCGCAGGCGCGCGAGAAGGCGCGGGGCGCTTCGTGCCTGAGCAACCTGCGCCAGCTTTCACAAGCGAACCTGATGTATGCCCAGGACTACGATGAGGCGCTGCCTGGCGTGTTCATGAACTACGACATCGGAGAAGGCTTCCAGACGACCTACCTGCAAACGCTGATGCCGTATGCACGCAACTATCAGGTAGGGCAATGTCCGAGCGCAGCTCAGCATGGTTATTGCTGGCCTACGGCAAACGACCCCTGTGCCCGCTACCTGCCCTGGGACTATACAGTCAATATCAGCCTCATCTTGTCAGTACGCTCCACCAGCCCCTACTATGGCACGATTTTTCGCAGCATCGCGGAGGTGTCACAGCCTGCGGAGACGCTCGTCCTGTGCGACCATGACGGAGCGTGGCGCCCGTACATACGCTGGCGCAACCTGGACTGCGAGGTCACTGGCAAGTGCCTTCCTGGGGTTAGTTCCACTCTGGGAGAGCGTTACT